>CAMQRG010000176.1 GCA_947036475.1 uncultured Clostridia bacterium | reverse complement strand
AAACCAGCCGATTGATTTATCCGTAATCGCGGATATTCCGGCAGATAAAATTGTGTCTATACAGATTAACGATGTGTGGGACCGCCCTTATGCAAAAAGCATACTGAGAGATGAGTCCATGCATGACCGCCTTGCTCCAGGGACGGGGATTGGCTGCACAGGCGATTTTGTGAAAATAATAAGAGAAAAAGGTGTTGAACCTCTGGCGGTAGGCGTTGAGGTAATCAGCGATGCAATTCTGGCTAAGGGCATTGAAGAAGCTGCAAAGCATACATTCGACAATACGAAAAAGGTGCTGGCGGAGGTCTGGCCGGAGGCTCTTGGAGAATAAAACGGAAGAATATACATGGAGCCTGCCGCGTTTGGTTTACGACACCGCCTAAGGCTCTGAACAGAACAGAATGACAGGAGGGCAAATGATGAAATTTGAATCTATGTTTCAACCAATTCAGATTGGTCCAATGACAGTAAAAAACCGTTTTGTAGTGCCTCCCATGGGAAATAATTTTGCCAATACAGACGGGACGATGAGCGAACAGTCGGCAGCATATTATGAAGCGAGGGCAAAGGGCGGTTTTGGTCTGATTATCTGCGAATCCACCGTTGTACATAAGGGCGCAAAAGGCGGCCCCAGAAAACCCTGTATTTATGATGATTCTACCATAGAAAGTTTCCGCAGGGTGACAGAGGCAGTCCATGCCGCGGGGGCAAAGATTTCCATACAGCTGCAAAATGCAGGCCCTGACGGAAATGCGAAAAACGCCGGAGCTCCTATTAAAGCGGCGTCTGCGATTACTTCCAAATGCGGCGCGGATATTCCGGAGGCTGTTCCGACAGAGCAGGTTTACGAATTGGTGAAAGGCTATGGAGAAGCGGCAAGAAGGGCTGTGGAGGCAGGTTTTGACGCAGTAGAGATTCATATGGCGCATGGATATCTGGTCAGCTCTTTCATTTCTCCACGTACCAATAAACGTGTGGACGAGTTCGGGGGCTGCTTCGAGAACCGTATGCGTTTCCCCCGCCTCATTGTGGAAGAAGTAAAAAAGGCGACGCAGGGAAAAGTTGCTGTTTTGGCTCGAATCAACAGCTCGGACGAAATGCCCGGCGGTTTGGACGTACACGACAGTGCTGCAGTTGCGGCGTATCTGGAGCAGTGCGGCATAGACGGCCTGCATGTGTCACGCGCTGTCCATCTGAGAGATGAATTTATGTGGGCGCCTACGGTTACCCATGGCGGTTTTTCCGCGGAGCAGGTAGAGCAGATTAAAAAAGCTGTCAGCATTCCTGTTATCACAGTGGGACGTTACACAGAACCGCAGTTTGCAGAACTGATGGTAAAACAGGGCAAAGCGGATTTGGTTGCGTTTGGACGGCAGTCCCTTGCTGACCCTGAACTGCCCAATAAGGCTGCAAAGGGGGATATGGAGGAGTTAAACCCCTGTATCGCGTGCCTTCAGGGCTGTGTACCGAATATGTATGAAGGAAAGCCTCTGCGCTGTCTTACGAACCCGTTCCTGGGACATGAATCCGAACCGCTGAAAAAAGCGGAAACACCGAAAAAAGTCATGGTAATCGGCGGCGGTGTTGGCGGTATGTGCGCGGCTTTCGTCTGTGCGGAAAGAGGGCATCAGGTCAAACTTTATGAGCAGAGCGGTATTCTTGGCGGAAATATGCGGCTGGCTGCTTATCCTCCCGGCAAGGGCGACATCACTAATATGATACGTTCCTATGTGGCGCGCTGTCAGAGAGACGGCGTGGAAATCCATATGAACACAGAGGTAACTCTGGAACTGGTCAAACAGGAAAAGCCCGATGCGGTAATCGTCACAAGCGGTTCCAAAACGCTGATACTACCCATTGAGGGGATTGATAATCCGGCAATCGTCCATGGTTCAGACTGCCTGGACGGCAAAAGGGAAATCGGCAGGAAGGTGCTGGTTGTCGGCGGCGGCATGGTAGGCTGTGAAACTGCGGAATTTTTGGCTGAAAAACGCCATGATGTGACTGTAATAGAATTCAGGGATACCGTTGGCGCAGACGTGATACATGAACACAGGGTTTACCTGATGGAAGGCTTCGCGAAATATGGCGTAAAAGAAATTACAGGCGCGAAGGTATGCCAGTTCTTCCCTGACGGCGTGGCGTATGAAACGGCAGACGGCCAGCGTCATGAAACAAGAGGCTATGACACAGTCGTGCTTTCCATGGGATACCGCAACTATGACCCTCTGAGCGAGGCGATTAAGGAGATTGTTCCGGAAACTTATGTATGCGGCGATGCTGTAAAGGCAAGGAGAGCGCTGGACGCGACAAGAGAAGCCTATGAGGTGGCAGTTCGGATTTAATTATAGACATATGCGCTCCCGAAGCCCTCAATGCCTTCGGGGGCGTGATATCGAATAATGGAGGATAAGAGAATGGAAAAAAGAATTGACGGCAGAACAAGTCTTTATGCATTATTTGGAACACCGGTGGGACATTCCGGCTCCCCTGCAATGTATAACTTCTGCTTCCAGCACGATGGCATCAATGCGGCTTATTTGGCATTTGATGTCAATGTAGAAAATATGGAGCAGGTGATGAAAGCGGTAAAACTGTTCCACATAAAAGGCGGCAACTTTACAATGCCCGTAAAAAACATTGCTTCAGAGCTTTGCGATGAGATTACCCCGGAATCCAGACTGGTAGGCGCGTGTAACGTATTTGTAAACAAGGACGGCAAAATCTGCGGCGATGTGACAGACGGCAAGGGTTTCATCAAAAATTTGCAGGTAAACGGCGTAGACGTGAAAGGGAAAAAGCTGGTTGTTCTGGGTGCAGGCGGCGCAGCAACAGCGGTGCAGGTTTCTGCCGCATTGGAAGGCGCGGCGGAAATTGCGATATTCTGCAGGAACGATTCGTTCTACCCGCGTGCGGAAGAAACGGAGAAAAAACTGAAAAAAGAATGTCCGAACACAAAAGTAACAACTGCGAAGCTGGAAGACGGCGAAAAACTGGCTGAGGCGGTAAAGGGCTGCGATATCCTCATAAATGCTACATCGGTAGGCATGAAGCCCTTAGACGGACAGTCTTTGATAGACCCGTCTCTGCTTCGGAAAGATTTGGTTGTTGCGGATACAGTTTACAGCCCTGAAAAAACAAAGCTGATACTGGACGCGGAAGCGGCAGGCTGTGCGGCTGCCATCGGCGGAAAAGGCATGCTGCTGTGGCAGGGCGCGCTGAATTATGAATTTTACACAGGCAAAGCAATGCCGGTAGAGGAATATCAGAAATATCAGGCGGAGCAGGCTGAGAAATAAAACAGATTAAGGATGCTGATAAAATGTATAAAAATATGAAAAAATACCTGTTGGGTATGATTTGTGTTTACATGTGCTATCTGACCCATGGTATTCAGGCGATTATTTTCACGCAGAATATGGCTTTGTTTGCCGAGAAGTGGGGCTATGATATGTCAACAATGGGCTCTGCCGCTTATACGGCAGGTTCTGCTGCGGTAAGTGCCGCAGTGGCATGGGTTGGCCTGGGGAAATTTTTAAGTGTATGGATTGGCGGAGAGATTTCCGACCGCGTTGGCCGCAAAAAGATGATGATTGGCGGCGCAATCCTGTATGTTGCCTGCTTTGCGGGGCTGATGATGACCACCAGTGGAACGGTGGCAGGTATGCTGGGTTTCCTTTCCGGCGTTGCGACCTCCGGTTTCTGGGACGGTGCCGGATATCCCGCAGTTCAGGAAGCATATCCAAAGGCACCGGGTGCGTCTTTGATATTGATTAAATGCTTTGTTTCGCTGTCCGGCATGGTATACCCTCTGCTGGTGGTAGCAACCAATAATCTGGCGGTCAATATCATGATTCCACTGGTTATGTCTGTGGTATGTGTAATTCTGGCTGTTATTGCGCCCTTTGTTTATGATGACCAGAAAAAAGAAAGGGCAGGAGAGGAAGGCGGCGGCAATGCTGCGGCCGATGAAATTGCGGCGGCAAAGGCAAGAATGAAACAGCCTTCTTCCATGCTGGTTAAGTTTGTTGTAATGTTCTATGCATTCCTCTGCATGGGCATTATGTACGGCGCACAGCAGTATATCAAACGTTTTGGCATTACCAACTGCGGCGTAAGCGAAATGCAGGCTGCAGGAATGTCTACCATGTATGCCTGTCTCTTATACACATCTGACGCTGCCGAC
>CAMQRG010000175.1 GCA_947036475.1 uncultured Clostridia bacterium | reverse complement strand
CTCGGAGATGTGTATAAGAGACAGGACGTGGACCGTTTGCGAGATGAACTGACACTGGCGCAGAAGCTGCGTGAAGGCAGCGCAGATGCACTTGGGCTTGTCCGCGAGGGCTTCCAGAGCCGTACAGGCGAAAAAGATAGACAGTATGGACAGTCCGCAAGCGATTTCCAGCCTGTCGGTATTTCTGCGGCGGCAGGGGCTACCGTTGCGGTCTATGCAGAACTGCCGGACGATAAGCCCGTTTCACTGGTACCGACACAGTATTTCGGTGAATCCGGTATCTGGCGGGGCGGTGCAGTCCAGCTGAAACCCGGCAGGAATTACATCACAACGCCGAAAATCGGTTCTCTGACAGACCCGCGCGGCGGCATGTATTACCTTACATACGCAGGTGAAAATCCTGAAAAAATCAAGCTGCATATCCGCGACAGCCAAGGCGTGACGCGCATTCCTGTGCTGGAGCTTTCCGGCTGGTATGATATGAGTGAAAATGAGCGCACAACAGCAATTCAGACATATGTGAACGAACTAAATGCCCATTGCAGCGCAAATAGCAATCTTACGCAGACATCTATACAGAACGCGACGGAAATTTCCACGCCGAGCGTATTGCTTTCCCTTCCTGCTGACAGTGTGAAGGCAGGGCTTGGCTCGGACGCTGTGAACACCATGTATCAGAATGTCCTTGCATGGGAAGAAGTGCTTTTTGTGGCTAACAAAACACAGGGTATTATTGATGCAGATGCGGTTTTTGCAAGCTACAAATATCCTATGTCTACCAGACAGAATATCCGCTATATGCGTATGTTTGCGGGTGCGTTCATGTATGCTGCGGGCAACCATATTGGTATCGGCTATGGTTCTGCTGCCGGCCTTGTATGCGGCAGGCCGACTTCCGATAAGAATAATGCTTCGTTGTTTGGCTGGGGTATTGCCCATGAAATCGGGCACAATATGGATAAGCTGGGCAAGGCGGAAATCACGAACAATATCTATTCGCTTGCTGTGCAGGCCTGGGATGGCGCAGATATGAAAAAGCAGACCCGGCTTGCAGGTTTCTGGGACAGAATTTATGATAAGGTTTCGGTTGGCAGACAGGGCGCGGCGAATAATGTATTCGTACAGCTTGGCATGTATTGGCAGCTGCATCTGGCGTATGACAATGCGGGCAGCCCGCTGGGCTTCTACAATGAATTTTTCAAGCGCTGGAAAAATGGTGATTATAGCAGCAAATCCTATGATGACCGCGTTGCCCTGATTGCGTCTGAGGTTGCAGGTTATAACCTGACAGAGTTCTTCACACGCTGGGGTATGGAGCTTAGCGAAACAGCAAAGGCTGAAATTGGCAAACGTACGAAAGAAGACAGGGCAATCTGGTACCTGAACGACGACAGCTATGCCAGCCGTTTGGGAGGAAATAAAGGCGGCAGCATCGAGGCTACGATTTCCGTAAGTGTTGCAGGAAATACAGCCACAGTGACCCTTAATTCAAACTCTAAGGATATTTTGGGCTACGAAATCTGCCGTAATGGTACAAAAGTTGGATTTGCTCGCGTTGACAAGACGAAGGATACCTGCGTCTATGTGGACAACCTCGGCGAAGCGAACAACCTTGCTTACAAGTATTCAGCAGTCCCTGTTGACATTTTGGGGAACATTGGCGCAGAAGTGACGGCGGAAGAAGTTCGCGTGGCGTATAATAAGGCTATTGACAGCGGATTATATACGGTTTCTTTGGAAGGCGGCAAGTTAATCATCACGATGAAGAATGGCGAAGTTCCGGTAACAGGTATCCTGACGGGCCAGAACAGTGCGAACTGCGTTGTCAGGGTCAAAGCTGCAGGTTCAGAGAAGTGGACAGAAGCCTTGAATAGTGCAGTCACAGCGTCCCAGCCTGCATATTTCCATAAACCTGGCGCGCCTGCGGAAGATACCCGCATTTGGACATTTGATGCGGCGGTTATAGAAATTGAAGGGCTTTCGGATGCAAATATTCAGCTTTTGGATTATCCCGGTGACCGAATTGATTTCTATGAAACTTCGGCAGTAGGGCGTCTGAAAGAAGCATATAAATATGGTGAAAATAGCGAGCAGGTCATTCCGGCGAATACGCTTGTTGTCATCGGTACATACCGCGGTGACCCTGTTTACAACACTGTTGAAATACAGGCACGCTATCATGCTGATAAAGATGGTTGTGAAAATGAAAAACCCGAGGTTATTGAGCGGCCTATGAACGGTTATTCGCTTATGTTTGCGGAAATTCCGGAGGATGGGGCGGTCAGCGATACCAGCGATGGTTTCTTTATCTTCGTTCCTGATTTAGAGGCGGAACGGGCGTTGAATAAAAAAGACAACGTAATTTATCCGCGCCCTGAAAATCAAACAGAGGATCAAATTGAAATTGAAACGGAAAACGGTTTCCCTATGGAAATCAGGGCAGTGCTTTATCGTACAAACGATCCCGAAAGCAGCGAAAACCGGCGGACGACCAGCGAAACCCTCTGGATCAGTTTCCCCAGTGAGGATACTTTCCCGCAGATTGAACTGCAAAGCACCCCTTAACAGGGCTTAAAACATTGGGGACCAGCCCCATTGGAAAACTGCAATTTCTTCATAAAAACTATTTCAGACGCAAGGCTCCCGCCCAACAGGATTGGGCGGGAGCGGGCGGCTGGATTTCAAAAGAAAGGACAAAAACATGAAAAAAACACGTTTTCCAGCTTTATTCATGGCATTTCTTCTGGCGCTGCCTGCTGCGGGTACGGCATACGCGGCGGATTCGCCAACATTGGTATATTCTTCAAATTCAAAAGGCGACCAGCAAACGCTGAAGCTGGACGGACTGCCATCGGACTGTTACGGCGTGGAACTGACGATTTCCACAGAAGGGGGCAAAAATTTCAGCTTTGACCTTGACCGTACGCTCTCTAAAAACAATGGTTATTCTGTCGAAAAGCAAAACAATGATACTGTTACGCTGTATATTACTGCGGGTGAAAGTTCGCTGAATACGGGCAGTTCACTGACTTTGGGCACGCTTTCCTCGGATAAGGCGTTTTCCATTGAATCTGTATCCGGCAGGCTGGTGGACAGTGATATGAAAGACCAGACATATTCCCGCATATCTTTCAAGGAAGATAGCAAGTCCTCCGGTTCCGGAACTTCCTCTGACAGTTCGAAGCGTTATGCCGTAGAGGTACGGGTAACAAAAGGCGGTGAAGTGGAGGCAGACCCTTCCCATGCGAGCAAGGGCACAAAAGTCACATTGACTGCGGCACCAGATGAGGGCTATTATCTGGACGACCTGACTGTTTACGATGAAGATGACGACGAAATCGAGCTTACGGAACAGAGCCGCCGCCGCTATACCTTTACGATGCCCGTTTCCGATGTACGGGTAGAGCCGATATTTGCGTCCGGCGAAGAACCGGAACGTCCAGAAACGCCGGATATTCCCGTTTCTCTGCCGTTCCGCGATGTTCCACAGAACGAATGGTTTTACAGCGCGGTGCAGTATGTATATGGGAACGGCATGATGTCTGGTACAGACCCTGACCTGTTCAGCCCCAACGTTACAACGACACGTGGTATGATTGTTACCATACTTTATCGGCTGGAAGGCAGACCGGCTGTTTCCGCTGCGCCGTTCAGAGATGTGCCCGCAAGCCAGTATTATGCGGGTGCGGTGGCATGGGCTTCTGAGAATGGAATCGTATCCGGCTATGGAGATGGTATTTTTGGTCCGGAGGATACCATTACGCGGGAACAGATGGCGTCCATTCTGTACCGCTATGCCAACTATAAGGGCTATGACATGAGCGGTTCCGCTGACCTTTCCGTCTATGTGGACGCTGGAAAAATCAGCCCCTACGCAATGACTTCCCTGCAATGGGCGAATGCGAATGGTCTCGTATCTGGAACAACGCCCGAAACGCTGACGCCTGGCGGCAGCGCGACCCGCGCACAGGTCGCATCTATATTGATGCGGTTCTGCAAAAATATTGCGGGATAAGGCAGTTTTTAGAACAAAATACCCTCGTCTGACAAAGGCGCGGCACATATGTGTTGACTAAAGAAATCAATCTTAAGGGAAAAGCTGTTTTCTTTAGCAGGGCCGCCTTTTGCAGATGGGGGTATTTTTTTGTGGAAAAAGCCTGCGATTATGGGCGTTGCCATAAGACTGTCTCTTATACACATCTCCGA
>CAMQRG010000174.1 GCA_947036475.1 uncultured Clostridia bacterium | reverse complement strand
AAAGGCGTTTGCGGCGGTATCTCTGTTGAATGGTATGGATGCGGCGGCAGAGATGTGTTTTGCGGAAAAAGGGATTGAAGTGGAATATTTGGTAAAGACGAACCACAAGCCTTATGAAGCAAAGGCAGAGCAGTATCAGGGGGATGGCCCATGCTTTGCACCCATGTTTTCGAAAAACAGCTATCCTGTTTTGGAAACAGGCGGATACATAGACGCACGCAGGCTGACAGAAGGAGAGGTATACCGGAAAGCCTGTGCAGGGCTTTGGGAGAAAATCTGCAAGGCTGTACCGGATAAAGTCTGCTCCATATTGGTACTGGGAACAGAAGAATTTATGTATCCGGCTTTGTTTGCTGCGTGGGAAATGGAAAAACTGGGGCATTCCGTCCGGTTCCATGCGACGACGCGCAGCCCTATACTTCCCAGCAGTGAAGAAAGCTATCCCCTGCATAAAAGATATGCGCTGAAAAGCCCATACGATGCGGAACGAACAACGTATGTATATGAATTGGCGAAATATGATGAGGTGTTTGTGATAACAGATGCACCGCAGGACGAGCAGGAACTTGCAAGCATTCTGGGAGCTTTGGAGTTCACCGGAAACCGGAACATACAGATAGTCAGGTGGTGCGGCAGATGAGAAGTTCATATAAAAAAGAAGATGTTACACTGTTGTTAAAGGATATCACCGGACTTCTGCAGCCCGAAGCTACGGAAGAACGGGAACGCCAGATACAGGCAGGGCGGCATTATTCGGAGATGCTCCCGCTGGAATATGTCCCTTCAAAGGAATATATGCGGGCATATTATGCCGCGCTGGAAAGCTGTGCTGAATCAACCGCAGCGGCGGTGGGCGTGCTGGCGGACCGTATCATAAATGAAAAAGGCAGGACAGTTGTTCTTGTTTCGCTTGCGCGGGCAGGAATCCCCATCGGGATACTGCTGAAACGCTATCTGAAAAGGAAATATAACGTAGATGTGCCACACTACGCCATTTCCATTATTCGGGGCAGGGGCATTGACAAAAACGCCATAGCGTACCTGCTGGAACGCTATGCGGCGGGACGCCTTTTGTTCGTAGATGGCTGGATTGGAAAGGGTGCGATTGGGAAGGAACTGCGAGAGGCTGTAAAAGATTTCCCGGGACTTTTGGGGGAACTTGCCGTACTGGCAGATCCTGCGAATATTACGCGGCTCTGCGGCACGCATGAGGATATTCTGATACCCAGTTCCTGCTTAAATTGTACGGTTTCAGGTCTGATTAGCCGGACAGTGCTGCGGGACGATATCATTGGACCGCAAGATTTTCATGGGGCTGTTTATTATGGGGAAATGCAGGACAAGGACGTATCTTATGCATTTATTCAGGAGATTGAAAGCTGTTTTCAAATGGAAAACCAGCCGGAAATGGAATTGCCTGCGGCGGGGACAGGCAGAGAAGAAGCAGAGGAGATTGCAGGGCATTTTGGGATTACAGATATTAATCTGGTGAAACCCGGCATCGGAGAAACGACAAGGGTACTCCTGCGGCGCGTGCCATGGCGTGTATTGGTTGCTGAAGGCTGCCGTAAGGACCCCTCCCTGCATCACCTGCTGACGCTGACGGAGGAAAAAAATGTACCAGTGGAGTATTACCCTCTGCGGCACTATAAAGCCTGCGGAATCATACGAAAATTGGCAGATACCTGAAAAAGTAAAAACCGTCTGAAAAATACTTTCCAGACGGTTTTTGCTCATTTGTTATGATACTGCAAATGTGATAACCCGATTTTAGCAGTGACCATGACGACCATGATGACCGCCGCCACCGACAACGGTACGTACCTGCTGGCAGGTGCCGTCACAGAAGCCGCATCCATGATTTGCGCCGCAGTAAATTGTCCCGTCATGGCTGTGGCGTCCGGAAAGCGTACAACCTTCCACAGCGCAGAGGGCGTAGCAGGTGCCATCACAGATGCCGTCTGCATGGGCGTAGCCACAGTAGGTAACGCCGTCATGGATATGACGCCCGGCAGTTGTGCAGTCTTCTACGGAGCAAACTTCACAGTTTACATTCGCGGGAGCCGCTGTTGTGCGCCAATAGCCGCCGCAATGGGCAGATGCGGAAACCGGTATAAGCATCATAATTGCCATGAGACCGGCAGCAAAATATTTTTTGCGCATAGAAACCAAGACCTCCTTTATATTTGCTTTGACTTTTGTTGTTTCTTTTGTATGGAACGATTATAGCACACTCAAAAGTCTGCCGCAAGAGATTTTCTCAAGGTAAAAAAGAATCCGCTGAGCCGGAAAAAGACCGTGCTGTACCTGCACAACGGGCAAATCGCAGGATATATTGGTAAAAAACGGGAAAAGGGGCAGAGGTATGAATTTTAATCAGAAAGAATGGGACGATGACGATTTTTTTGAGACATTGAAACAAAAATATCCGTTTGCAATGGCAAAAATTACAGGTTCTGCAGAATATCCACAAATTGAAGGAGAAGTCTGGTTTTACCAAACGGATGATGGTGTGCTGGTGGCGGCGGATATCGAAAATTTGCCGAAACAGAACGTCTGCGGCAGTGTGTTTGGTTTTCATATTCATGAGGGGAACTGCTGCTGCGGCAATGAACAGGACCCGTTTGCGGATACAAAGGGGCACTATAACCCGAATGGCTGTCCGCATCCTTACCATGCGGGGGATTTGCCGCCGTTATTTGCTAATGATGGGGAGGCATGGATGGCGGTGCTGACAAACCGCTTTACGCTGAATGAGGTTCTTGGCAGAACGGTTGTGATTCATGACAAACCGGACGATTTTACAACGCAGCCTTCAGGAAATTCCGGCAGGAAAATTGCCTGCGGAATTATACGGTAAAAATATGAAAAAGTCCGGAAAGCCAGTTTTCCTGGCTTTTTCATATTTTTTTCAGCAGCCATTTCTGGCTGCCGCAGTTATATGTCAATTCGTAAATTTTTTCTGTTCCATGGACGATGCTGCTGCAATGAAAACAAAGCATCGGAGTCCCGCAGAGCTGCGTTTTTTCGGTTTGGAGTATACGACCGACTTTAATGATAACCGATTTGCCATTTTCCTCCATGCGGAATCTAATGGGCGTAACGATACCCTCGCTGGAAGTCCATGAAATCATGTCAATCTGCTTGTTTAAGAGTTTCATCAGGAACGCCTCCTTATGGCTGTCTATGCATTTATTATAGTAAAACATACATTCCTTTTCAATGGAAAATCATGCCAAATAAAAACATTTGTTTGTGATATAGGAATGTATGGACGTGGAACGATTTGAATGTTACAAAAAAACGCAGAAATTTCAGGGGCAGAGAGGAAAGATTTTTATAAATCGGTAACGGCAAAATCGTTGCAAAACATTTTTGACAAAGGTATAATGTGTATATCTATAAGCAGTGCGCGGACACAAATGAAAGAGGTCTGATGTGCTTGCATATCAGACCTCTTTCATTTAAGGACGCATAGGGCGTTAGCCCGCATGAGCGAATCCGCAGGATTCGCGAATGAGCACTGCGGAAGAACGGGAAACGAAGTATGCTTGCATACAGAGTTTTTGGCAGGATTGATTTCATAGGGCGTTAGCCCGCATGAGCGAATCCGCAGGATTCGCGAATGAGCACTGCGGAAGAACGGGAAACGGAGTATGCTTGCATACAGAGTTTTTGACAGGATTGATTTCATAGGGCGTTAGCCCACATGAGCGAATCCTGCGGATTCGCGAATAAGCACTGCGAATTTGTAAAAAACAGAATATCCCTGCAAACAGCAGGGCAGCGAACAAAAGAAGCAGACAAGAAGAAAGGGATAGGAGAAGTGTATGAACGAAAAGGTTTCGGTTCCCGGTATTTTCGGGATAAATGTATTTAATGACGCAATGATGCGGGATCATCTTCCCAAACAGGTATATCAGGAATTGAAAAATACCATTGAGCGTGGAGAAATGCTGAATTCTTCCATCGCGGATATCATTGCGAACGCCATGAAGGACTGGGCAATTGAAAGAGGTGCGACCCATTATACACATTGGTTCCAGCCCATGACGGGGATTACTGCGGAAAAACACGATTCCTTTCTTGCGCCGCCGTCCAACGGCAAGGCGATTATGGAATTTTCCGGCAAAGAACTGATTAAGGGCGAATCTGATGCGTCTTCTTTTCCTTCGGGCGGTCTGCGCGCGACCTTTGAGGCAAGAGGCTATACGGCGTGGGACTGCACTTCTCCGGCGTTTCTGCGGGAAGATGCAGGCGGTGTAACGC
>CAMQRG010000173.1 GCA_947036475.1 uncultured Clostridia bacterium | reverse complement strand
GTAGCGTCTCGTGGGCTCGGAGATGTGTATAAGAGACAGGCACAGGTTCTCTGATGGAGGAAGTACGTAATAACGGCGGCTGGACAGAAGCTGCGGATATGGAAAAACTGCTTGAAATCCGAAATATGATTGCCCATATTGACCCGCAGAAAGCGCATGGGAAAATCACCAGCGACCATATCATAAATCTTTTGCAGGAAGTTGGCGGGGATATGGATACCGATATCCCCTGGATGCTGGACTATATTGATTCCTTCCTTGCCCTGCCGGAACTGGAAAAACGGAAATACCAGCTTGCCCGCAGAATGGGCTTTCCGCTGGATTGGAAACACCTTTGGCGGCTGAAGGAAAGTGATCTGGCAAGGATCGAGGATACCGCGAAAAACACTGCTGACGAAAGGGACTGGGAGGCTAAACTGCACATGTTCTTAGATCGGTATATTTAACAGGGAGGCTATGCAATGGAAAATACAGACATCTTCACCAAAATTATCCCCGCGATAATGGTCTTTTGTATTGTATATTATAACGTACGGAAAATGCAGAAACGCGCGCAGGCAATGCGGCAGGAGCATACCTGCGGCGGCTGTGCAGGCTGTGCACATAGCGCGGGCTGCAATAAACCCGAAAAATTGTCCGTACAGGACAACAGTCCAGAAGAATAAACCTGTCTCGTGTAAAAAACCTGATGGAATCAGGCAATGTGTTTGAATGGGCGCTGCTATAAAAAGCCATCTTCTTCTGAAATCTTTGGAATGAGTTCCTTTTGCAGCCACACCGGCGCACATGTGTTTTGCTGTGCCAAATCGCCTTATTTCATCAGTTTTTTGCGCGTCCCAGTCTATTGGAGCATTTACAAATCCGACTATATCGACAGTCTTTCATAGCTCTGCGCCTGATAGCGGAAACGCGAAAGTGTCATTTCGCATTCCTCCGCTGCCGCAACACCGCTGATTTCCCCTGCTTTCCAACGCCTGTACACCTCAAAATAATTCTCCGGCAGCGGTTTGGGCGGACGCCCGAAGCGCACGCCCCTTGCCTTTGCCGCAGCAATGCCCTGCGCCTGCCGCACACGTATGTTTTCCCGCTCATTCTGCGCGACAAAAGACAGAATCTGCAAAACGAGGTCTGCAATGAACGTCCCCATAAGGTCCTTCCCGTTGCGCGTGTCCAAAAGCGGCATATCTATCACACAGATATCTATGCCAATTTCCTTCGTCAGTATCCGCCATTGGTTCTGCACTTCCTCGTAATTGCGCCCCAGCCTGTCTATACTTAGGACGTACAGCAAATCCCCTTCCCGCAGCCGTTTTACCATTTTTTTGTACTGCGGTCTGTTAAAGTCCTTTCCGGACTGCTTGTCCATATATATATTCTGCTTGGGAACCAGCCTCGCGCTGATTGCAATTTTCTGCCTCTCCTCATTCTGATCCGTACCGGATACCCGAATATACCCGTATATATTTCCCTGCATTTCATCTCCTCCATTTTTCGCCTGCCAGTATTCTACTTTCCTTCATATCATCTTACATCTTAGAAATTCAAACGAAAAGCCTGTATCTGCAATGTTTTTTGATTTTTTGGGAGTCGATTTAGACCGGCAAAAAGGCTTCAGGCTGTTTTCTGCCCGCATACTGCGCCTGTAAGCAAAAGGGTTGCACTCTTTTGGAAAGAATAGCCTTTTTTTCTTATGAATAAACCTCTTTTGGAGCACAAAAATTCATTCCTTCGCTTCATTTTTTACTTGACAGATTTTTATCTGTGTGATATATTCCCATTATAAGTTAGTTATAACTAACCAATGCCAGGAATTGAAATTGCTACAGATTCATTTTTCCTCTATTCATCAAAACCACCTTCGCTTATCAGGCAAAGGGTACCGTACAGGAAATAAAAGGAGGTATTTTATGAGTGTTGTTATTGTCGGCGGGCATGATCGCATGGTACGCCAGTATATGGATATCTGTAAAAAATATAACTGTAAAAGCAAAGTCTTTACACAGCTTCCCGGTAATTTCAAAGGGCAGATCGGTCAGGCAGATCTGATAATACTCTTTACCAGTACCGTTTCACACATTATGGTAAATGGGGCTGTGCAGGAGGCTGAAAAAAACAAAATCTCCATTGCACGCTCGCACAGCAGTTCGTCCTCCGCACTGAAACGTATCCTTGAAGAATACTGCCATGCATGCTGATGCAAGAACGGCATACCCTGCCGCCATATGGGGGTGCTGATGGTGAGTTAGGTGCGTCGATTCGCTACCTCAGTCAGAAGTTTTCCATGGTTACACCAGAAGCAAAAGCAACGTTGAATGATATTGCAACCGAAGAATTAGGCTGTTAATATTATCATTTATTTTTTGGGATACATTCCCCAGAACATAAATTCTTCTTTGATGGCTTTCTGCTGTTCCCATGAAAAACCCTGCTCCCGCAGCCAGCGGTTAAACTCGGCTGTCTGGTCGATTCCCTTCTGGCTGTTCAGCGTCCCATATTTGTTTTTAATGCTCAGATAAGCGTTGATCCCGATGCCGTGCTTTTCCAGCTTGGAAATGCACTTGCTTTCCTTTGCCACGCTGTTGCTTACCCGTGTCAGGTAAATATGCTTTTTGTCCTCGTCGCTTAAATTGATTTCGCGGATAATGTTCCTCTTGGGGAGTACACTGCTCCCGTGCTCCGCCATCCGGCTCAGGCAGTCGTAAACCTCCCCTATGTCTTCCGCCTTTCCTTTTCCGCTTTTTGCCCGCATATTGAAATAGTCCATTAACGCCTTATCCTCATCGCCTGCCGCAAGGTCATAGTAAAGTATCGCCTGCTGTTCCTTCGGCAGTGCTGTCCAGCGGATCGCCGCCCGCTTTTCCCCGCCTTTTTTCTTGGATTGTATGTTGCTGATAATCTGGTACGCACTCGTATTCTTTACGCCGCCTTTCACAAGTGCTTCATAAGTCTTTGTTCGTTTCGGGTCAAGGGCTTTTCCGCCATCGAAATATTTTTGCCCTTCCGGCAAAGCCCATTTCCCGAACGCTCCGGCTTGTATCCAGTTCAAGGGGTTTTCCTGGTCTACGGCAAATTGCAGAGAGGCTCCCTCTTTCCTTTGCTTATAACTGCCGCCCTTTGCCATCGTTTCCAGCCCGCCTATGCTTTTCTTAATCTGCGCCCCGCCAAATGGCAATGCCGCATAGGCCAGCGCACCACCAAATTGTCTTCTCAATATCTCGTTTCTTTGCTCCTTGGTAATTGTGCCGTTGGAAGCGTCCGCAACCGTTCCAAGCACCTCCTTGGGGTTGATGAATGCTGATTGTATCGGCACGCGCCCGCCGTCGAACAGCAGGCCGCCCACAAATGGCACCTGCCCGCCGATGTTCTTCGTTAGGTTCCCGATAGCGTCAGAGGGTATCGGCTTGAAGTCCTCGCCCTCCTTTTCTGCCTGTACTCGTTTCGCCGTCTTTTCGGTCAGCCGCAGCCCTTCTCCGTCCGCTGCGTCCTTCACAATGTCTATCACGTTCCGCCCCTGCGTCCCTGTCATATCGCCGATAAATTTGTTGGCGTAGTCGAGAGGGTCAAGCGCGGAACGCCGCCCTGTCAGTTTCTCGTAAAAATCGTTGTAAATATGCCCCATTATGATGGCCCCGCAATATGCCTTTGCCATCTTCCTCGCACTTCCCTGCGCGTTCCGCGGCACGTCCTTCAAAAAGAAACTAATTTGGTTGTTCACTTCCAGCTGGAAAGCCGAAAGTGCTTTTGTCAACGGATGCTTCGACATGAACATTGTCGGCATGGAACCCTTGCTCCTTCCGGCAAAAAGCCCTCTGCAAAATCGGTCAGCCTCTTTTATCGCTGTTTCCTCGTCCAGCCCCTTCGCTACGTTGTCAAAGTATCTTCCGCGCCAGACAACCTGTGTGCTGAAACTGTCCATAATCTCCATCAAAGCCCCCGCTTTTTTGGAAACCTTTTGCAGCCCTGTTTCGTATAGCATATCAAGCCCGCGTCTGGTTGTCAGGAATGCACTTTTCCTTGTCAGCGCATCCTTTCCCGCTCCCTCCGCAAATGCTTCCATTGCCGATTGCAGCCCGCGCACGCTGTTCTTTACACCAATGCTCCCTGCGGCCTGCGTAATGGGTATGATATTCGTGATAGCCGAAGCAATGTTTCCGGCAACCATGTTCGCGGAAACCCTGTTGCCTAGCGTGTTTATCCTCTTGTAAAACTTTCGCCCGAAGTATGACTGTTCCGCGCCTCTGTCGGAAATGTGCTTCTTCCCCGCAAGTTCCGTGTCCGTATGGATTCGGATGTTGCTCTCATAGTTTTGCAGCTTCTGGTTTTTCGCGTTTTCTTCACA
>CAMQRG010000172.1 GCA_947036475.1 uncultured Clostridia bacterium | reverse complement strand
ACACGTAAGGAGTCGTCGGCAGCGTCAGATGTGTATAAGAGACAGGACGAAATCTGGCCTATCGGCATCACGATTGGCACACATGCCGGCCCTACCCCCATCGGTATCTGCTATATTAAAAAATATGAATATCTGTAAACAAAAAATGGTGAAGGCCTGTATAAAAAAGGCTTTCACCATTTTTTGTATAAGCACAGCTGAATGCCTGCATAAAACCGAAACTCGTCAGATAAAAACAGCGGAACGTCCGAAGATTCCCCAAAAGGCTTCCTCAGACGCTCCATTTTTATTGCGCTCTTTTCTTTTGTATTCCTCGGCTTCGGGGCTTTCGCTCCGACTGCCAGAAGCTGCTCTGTTTTCTTTCGGAAATCAGACAGCTTCTTATTTATCTCTCAGCTGCGCTCCCAATTCGTTCGCCAGCCCGTTGATAATAGCCTGCATCGAATCAGCAATATCGCCGTCCGAAAGTGTTCTGTCCGCACTGCGGAAAGAAATAGAGTATGCAACAGATTTGCTGCCCGCCTCAATCTGTTCTCCCTGATATACGTCAAACAGCTTAACTTCTTCCAGATATTCGCCTGCATTCTTTTTGATTTCATCTGCAATCTGTTTCACAGTAACATCTTCTTTTACCAGCATCGCGATATCCCTCGTAATCGCGGGGAATTTCGGCAGGGCCTGATATACAACGTTTCTGTTGGCATTCGCAATCAGCTTCGGCATATCCAGAACAGCAAGATATACCCTTGTGCCAATGTTATAGTTTTTCGCGACCATCGGGTGCAGTTCACCCAGATAGCCGGCATTTTCGCCATTTATCCATACAGAAGCCGTACGTCCGGGGTGCATCCATGGCAGAGTTTTTTCCGTTTCGTACTCTGTTTTGTCCTTCATGCCCAAAACGTCCGTCAAGTGCTCCACAATACCCTTCAAATCGAAGAAATCCATATTACCATACATACCGATGGTCAATGTCGGGATTTCGTCCGGCAGTTCTGTTACAGGCAGAGCCTTCGGAATATAAATCCTTGCAACCTCGAACAATGCCGCACTGTCATTTCTTCGGTTATAATTTGTAGAAAGCGAATTTAAGATACCGTTAAAGGAAACAGTACGCATCACGCTGAAATCCTCACCCAGAGGGTTCGAGATGGTAACTGTTTTCCGCAGAGGGCTGTCCGCAGGAAGCAGTATTTTGTCGAATACCTTCGGGCTTTCAAAGCTGTATGTCATTGCTTCACAAAGGCCATCTGCTACCATTGTATTTTTCACCATTGCGGTAATGCTCTGTTCATATGTCTTTTTGCCAACTGTCGGTGTACCGGAAGCAAGTGTTTCCGTAATTTTATCGTAACCATACATACGGGCAACTTCCTCCGCCAGATCCGCCTGTGCTTCAATATCAGGACGGAAGGTCGGCACTGTGACCTTATGATTCACAGGGTCAACTTTCAACTGCACACGCTCAAAATATTCTACCATATCCTTTTCAGGAATATTTGTCCCAAGGAATTTGTTAATCCATTCCGGAGAATAGGAAATCTCCCATGTGGTACGTTTTCCGGGATAATTGTCCACAACACCGGGAACGACCTCGCCCGCGCCTAAAAGCTCTACCAGATGCGCTGCGCGGTTTGCCGCGTCGATTGCCAGATTCGGGTCAATGCTCTTTTCATATTTGCTGGACGCGTCTGTACGCAGGCCTGCTTTTTTTGCTGTAATACGAATATTGGGACCATCGAAGCAGGCACACTCGAACAGTACCGCCTGAGAGCCTTCCACAATTTTGGAATTTTCGCCGCCCATAACGCCCGCAAGCGCAACTGCCTTTTCCGTATCTGCAATCACCAGCATGGAGGGGTCAAGCTGGCGCACGTTTCCGTCCAGCGTTGTAATCGTTTCGCCCTCTTTCGCGTTACGCACGATGATGTGGCTGTCCTTAATTGTTTCAATACTGAACGCATGCAAAGGCTGCCCCAGTTCCAGCATGATATAGTTCGTAATATCAACGATATTGTTAATGGGACGCATACCAGCCGCACGCAGACGTTTGCGCATCCATCTTGGAGACGGTCCGATTTTTACATTTTTTACCACTTTCGCAACGTATCTGGGGCAGAGTACGGGATTCTCAATGTCAACTTTCACTACGTCCTCCGCGCGTCCTTCGCCTTCTTCCTTCGCGGTAAGATCGGGATATTTGAAGGGGATATTGTATGTTGCCGCCGCTTCCCTTGCAATGCCGACAATGCTGTAACAGTCGGGACGGTTAGATGTAATTTCAAATTCCACAATATCGTCTTTCAAATCCATTACTTCCGTAACGTCAAGCCCCAGTTCCACAGGTTCGGGGAACAGGTAAATACCATATTCCGGCGCTTCAGGGAAATCGTGACGGTCAAAGCCAAGCTCCTCAATGGAGCACATCATGCCTTCGGAAATCACGCCGCGGAAATCGCTGGTATAGATTTCCGTTCCGTCAGCCAGCACAGAGTTATCCAGCGCAACAGGCACATAATCCCCTTCTTTTACATTCGGCGCGCCGGTAACAATCGTCAGTTCCTTCCCGCCGCCAACCTCGATTTTGCATACCACCAGCTTATCCGCATGGGGATGTCTTTCAATCTTGTTGATGCGGCCGGTCACAACATTTTTGATTTCGCCGCTCATCGTTACAGCTCCTTCTACCTTAGAGCCGCTCATCGTCATATCTTCCATAAAATCTTTCAAATCCGCCGTCACAGGCGCATATTCTTTCAGCCAAGACATCGGTACGTCCATGAATGTATTCTCCTCTCTATTGTTGTATTTATCAGAACTGTTTCAGGAATTTCATATCATTTTCAAACAGCAGACGCAGGTCTGTAATGCCGTAACGCTGCATCGCAACACGCTCCAGCCCCATACCGAACGCAAAACCGCTGTATTCCTCCGGATCAATGCTGCTCATTTTCAGCACCTTCGGGTGTACCATGCCGCAGCCCAAAAGCTCGATATAGCCTTCGCCCTTGCAGACGCGGCAGCCCTCTCCGCCGCAGGCAAAGCAGGTAACGTCCATTTCCGCGCTGGGCTCTGTGAACGGGAAATGATGGGGGCGGAAACGAACCTTTACGTCCTCACCAAAAAGCTCCCGCGCGAATGTAATTAGCGCGCCTTTCAGGTCGCCCATTGTGATGTTCTTATCCACCACCAAGCCCTCCATCTGATGGAACACAGGGGAATGTGTTGCGTCCACCTCATCGGAACGGTAAACCGCACCAGGGCAGACCATACGGATAGGCAGCTTGCCCTTTTCCATGGTACGCACCTGCATCGGGGAGGTCTGCGTCCGCAGAAGAATTTCGCCGTTGATGTAGAACGTGTCCTGTTCATCTCTTGCGGGGTGGTTTTTCGGAATATTCAATGCTTCAAAGTTATAATAATCCTTCTCCACCTCAGGACCTTCCGCCACTTCATAGCCCATACCCATGAAAATATCACAAAGTTCGTCGATTACAATGCTCATCGGGTGTTTGTGTCCCTCAGGCTGTGCCTTGCCGGGCATTGTCACGTCGATTTTTTCCTTTTCCAGACGATGTTCCATTTCAATCGCCATCAGGCGTTTTTTCGTCTCTTCCAGCATGGTTTCGATGTCCTGCCGTACATCGTTGGCAAACTGCCCGATGATGGGACGCTCCTCTGCGGAAAGCCTTCCCATATCTTTCAAAATAGCAGTCAGTTCCCCTTTTTTGCCAAGATACTTTACCTTCAGTTCATCTACATCTTTGAGTTCTTTCGCTTCTCGGAAAGCCGCCGACGCCTTTTCCTGAATCATTTTCAGCTTTTCCTTCATTTTCTTTTCTCCTCTCGCCTCTATTTTTGTAATGCGTGAATTGCCTGATAATTTTTTATTTCGCAGTGTCCGCGTTCTGCAGTACACTGTTACTGACATGTTTTTGTTTTTTCCTTACTTCCGCAGCGCGACATACGTAAACCCTTCGGATTTACTCATTTGGGGCTAACGTCCCATGAAGCGTCAAAAGAAATGTTTTCCGTATGCAGGCATACTACAAACACACCTTTGCTTGGCTCCTTCCGCAGCGCAAATTCGTAAATCCTTCGGATTTACTCATTCGGGCTATCGCCCTATGAATCCCCCCAAAAGCATGATTTCCGTGTGCAAGCACCCTCCAATCATGTTCTTTTGGGGCTTCGCATTGCTAGAAGCATAAAAAAATCTCCATCCCAAAAGGGACGAAGATATTCCGCGGTACCACCCAAATTCCTGCCAACCCAGGCTCTTTTATACGTCTGTCTCTTATACACATCTGACGCTGCCGACGACCCCTTACGTGTAGATCTC
>CAMQRG010000171.1 GCA_947036475.1 uncultured Clostridia bacterium | reverse complement strand
CAATAAAATATGCCGCCGTCTGGAGCATATTCGATGCGTATTCCAGCGACTTCGCAGGCGGGTTGTCCACGCCGTAAAAACCAATGACTTTCTCGCCATCATAAAGGGGGACAACCACAAGGGAATGGATTTTCTGCCGTTTCAGGTTCTCATATTGAAGGGAATCCGTTTCCCTGATATCTTCCAGATTCCCGATGACGATATGCTTGCCAATGCTAAATTTCCGGTACCAGCTTGCGCATACTTCCGCCGGAACATTTTGAAGATTATCCTTTTCCGGCTCCACCCCATCGGCTACCCATTCATATGTATTGTCATCTCCACCGAATTCGTTCTGTTCAAAAATATATGTCCTGTCTCCGTTCATCGCTTTTCCAAGATGCTCCAGCAGCACACCCAGCGACTGGTCCGGGGTTTCCTCAAGCAGAGCAACCCGAAGGGCTTCATTGATGATTGCCTCCAGATTCTGAACGCTCCACATGCCACAATGCTGTTCACGGCTTCCATCGGATGGGCTATCCTTAGTGGCTCGTTCAAAAAAATCCCTTGAATTATCCATAAGCTTGTCCTCCAAATAGGCTGTTTTTTGACCATAATCACTATATCATCAAATTCTGAAACAGAGAAATTTTTCTCCGAAAATTTTCATATTCATACCTGTACGGCTGTGTTTTAATCCTTCCGCTCCGCCGCATTATCAGCAAAATCTTTGTCATAATACCATATGCTCCCAACCACGTCAATAAAGAAAGCTGATTTCAAAAACAAATGCATCTGCAAAGCAATAAAACTGTACTGCAGCTACACAAAAAAACACTTCCTTTTGCAAGTAATTTATGGTATATTGATTGCAAAATCCCACATCCATTATTTCAATATAACATATTTTTCTGAATCCTGGAGCGGGAGTTTTTTGCACTTTCCGCTGCTCCGTCCGCAGCAGAGAGTGCGAAACAATACAAAACCGGCAGGCTTTGATTTTGGCTGAAAGCAGTCTGTTGCCATTCCGGTGAAAGGAGGGAACGTGTTCTCCGCGTGATACCGGCGCGGTAATTCCAACAGTGTTTCTGCGGACACAGTCTGCAAAAGCTCTGAAGATCTGTTTTCAATCGGAAATGTACCTTTGTCTGAAAAGGATTATGGCTGAAAAAGCATGTATCCCCTGTCAGGCAAAGGCAGGGAATCACAAAGTATTACAGGAAATCAGGAGTGAAATTTATGGCACTTAACGCACACAGTGGAAATGATAGGCAAAAAAGTAAACGAATCGGCCGCAAGGTTGGAAATTTGGTTGCGGCAATGCTGGGCGTGAGCATCACTTTAGTTGTGGTGCTGTGTGTACTGATGTTCTACCGGCTCACCATGTCCATAATGCAGAATGAATGTATAAGCGGCACAAACGTGCTGGCATATGAGTTGTCCGTCTATTCCGGCGAAGAAGATAAAACAGCGCTTTTGGATACGCTCAAAGAAAAAATGGGCTGTGAACTCACCATTTTTCATGGGGACGAACGTGCCTACACAACGATACAGCAGAACGGGCAGCGGGCTGTGGGCACGCGCCTTTCCACCGAAATTGCCGATATCGTGCTGAAGCAGGGCAAAAGCTATGTGGGTCAGGCTGAGATTCTGGGTGAAAAGCACCTTTGCTCCTATGCCCCCACATATGGCGCAAACGGGCAGATTGACGGCCTGATTTTCGCCGGAATTTCCATGTCTTCCGCCCTGAATCAGATTGGCCTGACGATCGCGCTGTCCTTTTTGGCGGGCATCGCGCTGATTCTTATTGGCATTCTGATTATCGGCGCATACATCAAAAAAACGGTCTCTGCTCCGCTTTCCCACCTTACCGTACTGGCGCAGTCGCTGGAACAGGGAGAGCTTGGACTCGGCCAGAATCAGGATACCGTGGAAAAATTTGTTTCCAACGATGAAATCGGGATATTGTCCAGGAGTTTTGACCATACCATCAACCGCCTGAGAAATTACATCGGTGAAATTTCCAATCTGCTGGAAGGCATCGCGGACGGCGACCTGACAGCGCAGATTACACAGGAATACATCGGGGATTTTGCTTCTATCCGCTCCTCCCTGAACGATATTCTGCAAAAACTCAATACGGCAATGGGGCAGATTGTTACCAGCGCAGAATATGTTTCCAGCGGCGCGGATCAGATGTCTATCGCCGCGCAGGAGCTCAGTCAGGGCTCCATGGAGCAGTCGGGTACCGTAGAACAGTTGAATGAAACCATCCGTTCCGTTGCGGACAGCGTGAAGCAGACCGCCGGAAACGTCCAGCGGACGCGGGAACAGACAAACGGAATGGGGCTTCAGCTTGCCGAAAGCAACGAAAAGATGCAGGAAATGATTACCGCGATGAGCGAAATCAGCAGCAGTTCCAACGAGATTGAGAAAATCATAAAGACGATTGAAGATATTGCATTCCAGACAAATATCCTCGCGCTGAACGCCGCTGTGGAAGCCGCCCGCGCCGGCACAGCAGGAAAAGGTTTTGCTGTGGTTGCTGACGAGGTGCGCAATCTGGCCGCCAAAAGCGCGGAGGCGTCCCAGTCTACTTCCGCTCTGATTGGGCGTTCCATTGCCGCAGTCAATCAGGGAACGCAGATTGCAGACGCGACTGCAAAGCAGTTGGAAAGCGTAGTTGCAGGTGCGCATGAGATTGTGAACACCATTAACGGAATTGCAGCAGATGCACAATTGCAGGCAGACGCAGTGGAACAGATTCAAGATCAGGTCGCGCAGATTACCAGCGTCGTACAGACCAATTCTTCTACGGCAGAAGAAACGGCGGCTACCAGCGAGGAACTCAGCGCACAGGCGAATATGTTAAAACAGCTGGTTAAAACCTTCCGTCTTCGCCAGCAGTAACAGAATGAAATAGAATAATGCAGCCCTGACCGGCTGTCATACAATGCCGAAGGCGGCCACGCTTTCGGCATTTTCTGTCTGAAAGAATATTTGCAATCTGTGCTGCAAAATCATTCAGCGTACCTGTATTTTCCGCATAAAACCGGATTTCTGTAACAAAGCAAAACCAAACCCGCTTTATCCGGCCCACGAAAAAACACCCAAAACAACAGTGGTTTCCCGCTGCTGTTTTGGGTGTACATTGGGTATACATTGCCACAATTCCGCCCCCGCAACGCACTCGAGCATATCCCGTTTATTCTCGGTTCATATGCTCCAAAGCGTTATTGGCGGCGTTCTGTTCCGCCTCTTTTTTGCTTTTGCCGCTGCCTGAGCCCAATATCCGGCCTTCGTGCGTCACCTCTGCCACAAACACCTTATCATGATCCGGGCCATGCTCCCGCACAATGGCATACTGTAACGGAATTTTGCTGATTTTCTGTATGATTTCCTGTAAATGCGTTTTACAGTCCAGACTGCGGAAATTATTTTTTGTTTCGGCAATACGCCCTTCCATTGTCCGCATCACATACGCCTGTGCCGCTTCAATGCCGCCGTCTATACAGACCGCCCCGATTACAGCCTCAAACGCATCTGCCAAAATCGAATCTCTGTTCCTGCCGCCTGTACTTTCTTCGCCCTTTCCCAAAAGGATACAACGTCCAATGCCCAGTTTTCTGGCAAGTTCCGCAAGCGAACCCTCGCAGACCACCGCCGCACGCAGTTTCGTCAGCTCACCCTCCGGCATCTGCGGAAACTGGCGGTACATATATTCACTTACAACCATGTCCAGCACAGCATCTCCCAGAAATTCCAGCCGTTCATTATTCTCATGCCCGCCCCTTTTAATCTCATTCGCATAGGAACTGTGGGTCAGAGCAAGCAGAAGCAGATGCTTGTTCAAAAACGTATATTCGATCTTTCGTTCAAATTCTTCAAGGTACAAATGGTTCATTTTTATTCTCCGCTGCTTTCTATAACCGTTCTGATATAATCCAAAACATCACCGACTGTTTTGATGTTTTCCGCTTTGTCATTATCAAATTCCATATCGAATTTTTCCTCCAGCGCAACAATAATCTGAAAAAGCTCCAAAGAGTCCGCGTTCAGGTCAGCAAACGTCGTTTCCGGCGTCAGGCTTTCCTCCGGCACTCTCAGCTGCTCCGCAATTACTTTCAATACCAATGCTTCGTCCATATTCTATTCCTCCAAAACAAAGTTTTTCTTAACTATACCCTATTTCTTCCCTTTTGTCAGCAGAAAACAGGGAAATTTCATAAAAAATTCATTCGGCTGTTTTCCACGCTCAGTTCCGGTATTTTTTCAGTTTTTCCACTCCTTTTCCGCCTGCCCTGTCAAAAAACCAAACTCTTTCAAATCATTATCAGGGTCAAGCCATGCGCCGTATCTTTTCGCACAGGCA
>CAMQRG010000170.1 GCA_947036475.1 uncultured Clostridia bacterium | reverse complement strand
TATTTTGACAATGATTTTTTGCTGCTGTTTTTTTACAAATGGTGCTTTATGTGGTGCTTTCAGATTTGTATAAAATAAATATCAGCCAGCGGACAGGGCTTTTCCCCCGCGGAACTCTGTGCCGCAAAACCTTCTTTGCTTCTTCCTTTGCAGGAAAGGAGCGAATTTCGGGGTAAAGCCCCAGTGCTCTACATTCCGCTGTTGTTCAGTATTTCTTTAATATTTTCCACCTGCGTGGACGCGCTTGCGTCAATGATTTCGTCCGGAAGTTCAATAATGACTGTTCCAGGCTTTTCATTTTCCATCGCAACAACCTTCAGGTTGGGGGAAAGGCGGGAGATGGCTTTGAGGATATCCAGATCCCCCTGCACCATCAGGTCCGCGTCTGTCCGGGCAATGTAAATCTTAGCCCATTCCCTTGTTTTCAGCCGTTCCGTCGCAGTCACAATCATTCGTTCAATGACGTTCCCGCTGGATTTCAAACTGACCTGTATCACCTTTTCGCCAATGGCAACGGCAATATTTTTCAAATCATGTTTATATTTCTGGAGCATTTCCTCTTTCATCCGGCTGATCTCGTCCACCGTTTCGCGGATTTCCTCCAGATAAGCCCTGCATTGTGTATCCATAGTTTCCCTGACGTCCGTCATGCTTTTGGCATGGCCTTCGTCATAGCCTTTTTCGTAGCCTGCCTCATAGCCGCTGTCATACGCCTGGCTTTTCAGCCGCTCGGCTTCCTCTCTTGCGCGGGCAAGCATTGCCTCTGCCTCCTCCCGCGCCTGGGAAAGAATTTCTTCCGCATGGATGCGGGCAAGTGCATCGCCCATGCCCATGCTTTCCGGTTCCTCCTGTGGTTCTTCGGGCTCTTCCGGAAGGATTTCTTCCGGCTCCTCCGGTTCTTCCAGCGCAGCTTCTTCCAGTTCCTCCGTGATGGGCTCTTCCGGCTCAAGCACAGCTTCCTCCTCAGGCTGCGTTTTTTTCGCTTCCTCCAGATACTCGTTAAAGCTGTACTTTTCCACTTGCTTTTTATGGTAGAACTTCAGAAGATTAGGCAATAATATCACCCTTTCCGCCCTTCATGATAACGACTTCGCCGCGGTCTTCAAGGGTTCTGATAATCTGTACAATCCTCTGCTGTGCTTCTTCAACATCCTGCAGCCTTACGTTAACTGTAATCTCAAGGTCAGACTTGATATTTTCAGCCATACGCGAGGATACGTTTGCGAAGATAACATTCGCAACCTCTGCCGTAGTGCCTTTAAGCGCAAGCACAAGGTCTTTCTGGTCGCAGTCGCGCAGGAAACGCTGGATAGAACGCGCGTCCATGGTGAGGATATCCTCGAACACGAACATTTTCTTGCGGATTTCGGCGGAGAGTTCTTCGTCCTCTCTGTTGAGACCCTCGAAAATGGATTTCTCGTTGCTTCTGTCCATGTTGTTCATTACTTCCGCGATATAATCTACGCCGCCCACATGTGTAAAGTCCGTCGTAAGTATCGTGGAGAATTTCTTCTGCATTTCCGCCTCTACCAGCTTAATGGCTTCGGGGGACGCACTGTCCATTTTTGCGATGTTTGTAACAACACGCAGTTTCATTTCATCCGGCAGCATAACAATAACGTCTGCCGCCTGCGTAGGCTCCACATAGGAGAGCACCAGCGCAATGGTCTGCGGGCGTTCATGCTGCAGTATCGAAAAGAGGTTTTTGCTGTTTGTCTTGCTGAGGAAGGCAAACGGCATAACTTTCAGCGACTTGGATACCTTCTGGAGCAGCGTATTCGCCGTTTCTTCGCCGAAAGCCTTTTCCAGAACCGTTCTTGCGTATTCGATGCCGCCGTCCGTCACAACCTTCTGTGTCAGACATTCCTTATAAAATTCATCCAGTACGGTTTCCGTTGTTTCCGCCTCGATATGCCCAAGGCGGGCGATCTCGACGGTGAGCCGTTCGAGATCCTCCTGCCCTAAGTGTTTGTATAGCTTTGACGCCTTATCTACGCCAAGCGAAACGATAACGGCTGCCGCCTTCTGTTCCCGTGATAATTTATCTGCTTCAGCCATCTGATTCGCCTCCTTTGAGCCAACGCTTCAAAAGCTGTGCTGCAATTTCGGGGTTTTCCTCCGCAAATTCGCGTATCTTGTTCTTGAGTTCCAAACTGCGCTCGTTCTGCAGGTTGAGCAGATCGTCCGTCATGCCGCCGGTATCCATATCGGCAACCGGAACAGCTCCAAGCGCCGCCTGACTGTATTCTTCCATCGCCGCTGCTGCCGCTGCTTCGGCCGCTGCCGCCGCTTCGGCTTCTTCTTCCAGTCTGCGTTTTTTCCTCCTGCGCCGTACCAGCAATACAATTACCAGTATCAGCAGCAGCAGGACTGCCGCCGCAATCGCCGCAAGAATAAGCAGCTGTGTCTGTGTGAACGTCGCGAAGATGCCCGTAGGACTTACCGGTTCTTCCACAGGTTCTGTATAGAACGGTGCGTTCAGCACTTCGACCCGTTCATTCTGGAGGGTCGGGTCAATGCCCGCCGCCCTTGCGACAAGGGAAATCAGTTCTTCCCTGTCCAGACTGCCCAGCGTATTGCCGTCGATGATAACGGCCACGCTCAGGTCGCGCAGATCGCCCGCCGTAACTTCCGTCTGCTCCTTCAGCTGGTCGACAAGGTAGTTGATGTCGCCATCTGCGCCGACAAAACTCTCTGTACCATCGGAAGTGATACGGGTATAAATCGGTATATCAGAATTTGTTTCCGTTCCCGGCACGCCGCCCTCAACAGGGTTTTCGCGGTTGATTTCCCAGCCCGCCTGTTCCCTGGAGATAACGCCTGTGTTGCGTTCTGGGTCCTCTGCGGAATAATTGATCAATTCGCGCAGCTTTTTGTTAATATCAATATCCGCCTTTACGGATACCTCAAAATGCCCTTCGCCATAAATCGGCAGGAGCAGATTGGAAACAGCCGTTTTGATGCGGTTTTCCATATCCCGCTCAAGGGAATTTTTCAGCTTGCTTGCCAGCGTCTGTTCCTCGCTGTCCTCATCTCCGGTCACATCCTGCCCGTTGCAGAGTACGACAACGTTTTCAAACGTCACATCCGGTATACTCTTGGATACCAGCCGCTGAATCGCCTTTACCGTACCGGAAGGAATTTTTTCTCCATCTTTCGTCAGAACAGTAACAGACGCGCTGGCTTCTGTTTTATCCTCGTCATTCAGCACATAACGGTTATCCTCACCCAGAGCGATGATGACCTTCGCATCCTTGATATTCGGGAAAAGCGTTATTGTAGCGCCGATTTTATTCTGCAAATCCACAAGTTCGTAATGCGCTTTTTCCGATTCCGTTGTCGTCAGGCTGACCTTCTCCGAATAAAGACTGTATGTAAACCCGCTTTTGGGATATCCCTCATAAACAAGCTGGGCTTTCAGAAGCTCTTCCTGTGCTGCCGGAACAAGTATCGTACCGTCGTTCTGATATTTATAGTCCACTCCGTCCTCATGGAGCTTGCCTATGATCTCGCTGGCTTCTTCGTTCGTCAGCTCGCTGAACAGCACCTCATAAGGTCTTGTATTCAGCCAGACCGCCAAACCGACAGAAACCAGAATCACGAGGGCAAGCGCGCCAATAATCAGCTTTTTCGTCCTGCTGCTCAGAGCGGAGGCCTTTTCTTTTACATTCTGCCAGATATTTAATAGACGCTCTTTCACGTTCCATCCCTCTTACTCTCTTGTAGTCTTGCGCTTCCGCGCCGCAGGCCCCCTGCCGACAAAAAAATCCTCCGCCGGACGTCTGCAAAAATAAGAAATTAAATGTTCATTCTCATCAGCTCATTATAGGTATCCAAAGCTCTGTTGCGCAGTGTAACCAGAAAATCCACGGAGGTTTGTGCCTTTGTGGACGCAATCGTCAGTTCATGGGGATTTTCCAGCTGACCGGTTGCAAAAAGGTATTCCTTTTCGGAATAATCCTGATCTGTCTGCCGTACTTCATCCACCGCATTAAGGAAAATATCGCGGAATACACTGCTGCCGTCCACTTTCGGCTCTGCATTATTAAAAAATGTATTTTTGTTTTTTTCAACCGCGCTGAGCGCAGTCATTGGCTCAATAAACATCTGAAACCCCTCCATAATTATTTTCAAAGTCAAATCATTCGTTCTCTGAATCATCGAAAAACAGCCGGGCTGAGCGCCTTCCCTGCTCACGTGTTCGCCCGTCCAATGTCCGTATGCCCGCTGCATTCCTGCGCCGGTCATTCGTACGCTGTACGGGGCCCAAAAACCTTCCAAAATAAGCCGGATTGCTCCGCGCTTCCGCTCCCGCAATCCTCGCCCCCGTTCGCAGCTCAGGCTGAACGCCTTCCCTGCTCACGTGTTCGCCCGTCCAATGTCCGTATGCCCGCTGCATTCC
>CAMQRG010000169.1 GCA_947036475.1 uncultured Clostridia bacterium | reverse complement strand
AGATAGCGTAGCGTCTCGTGGGCTCGGAGATGTGTATAAGAGACAGAGCCTGCAGAGGGCGGCATGCAGCTTCAGCTTACGGGTACGCCAAAGGCTCCTGTGCAGCCGGTACGTCCGATTGGTGCGCCTACACCCCATACGCCGGAAGGCATAGATGCGGCGCAGAAGCTGCGGCAGGGCGCAGACCCGGCGGAGCTGGCAGTCCGCATGAGGATACAAAGAGATTACCCTGAGGCGGAGCAGCAGGCATTGCTGCCAGGGCAGGAAAAAGACCCCGTTGGGGCAGAAGGCGTGCAGAAAGCGGCGCAGGAGGGAGAATGTCAGACCTGTAAGGAACGAAAATATCAGGACGGCTCTGACGACCCGGGTGTGTCCTTCAAAACAGCTGCACACATTGCGCCAGAGGCTGCCGGTGCGGCTGTGCGTGGACATGAGATGGAGCATGTTGTGAGGGAACAGGCGAAGGCACAGCGGGAAGGACGCCGCGTGATTAACCAGAGTGTTTCCATACATACGGCAATCTGTCCGGAATGTGGAAAAACATATGTTTCCGGCGGCACAACGCGCACAACGACTGCGGCTGAACCCAAACAGGAACAGCCTGCGCGCAAGGGCGAAAGATTTTCCGCAGTGGCTTGATTTGCGGGATAACAAGCAGAGAATAAACCGGCTGTGAAAAGCTTCATGGCCGGTTTTCCTTTATAGAAAGCCCCGCCCTGCATCCGAGGTCAGGGCAGATTTATCTGCACAGACCTCGGATATTGGGCGGGCAAGCCGGAATGAGCAAAAAAGCCGCAGAGCAGGGCGGTTGCGGCGATATGCGAATGAGGGCGGCATCTGCGGGAGTGCAAAGCACGAAGCAGATGGCTTTCAAAAACGACAGTGCGGGAACAGATTTATCTGCACAGACCTCGGATATTGGGCGGGCAAGCCGGAATGAGCAAAAAAGCCGCGGAGCAGAGCGGTTGCGGCGATATGCGAATGAGGGCGGCATCCGCGGGAGAGCGAAGCATGAAGCAGATAGCTTTCAAAAACGACAGTACGGGAACAGATTTATCTGCACAGACCTCGGATATTGGGCGGGCAGGCTGGAATGAGCAAAAAAGCGTGCCTTTATGCGGGTGAAATAAAAAACAGGAGGAAAATACAATGAAAAAAAGATGGATGAATTATTTGGCGGCGTTTTTAGTATTTTGCATGACGCTGTTTGGCGGCTGCGGTATAGCTGCGGAAAACCAGCCTGCACAGCCCCAGCAGGAACAGAGTCAGGGACAGGAGGAAGCAGATGCGTCAGATGCAGATTCGGCAGAGGAAATTGCCGAGGATGGCAGTTATACTTCGCCGGAGGACGTTGCGCTTTATTTACATACCTATGAAAAGCTGCCGGGGAATTTTATCACGAAAAAAGATGCGGAAGCACTGGGCTGGGACAGTAAAAAAGGCAATCTTTGGGAAGTTGCGGACGGCATGAGCATTGGCGGCGACCGCTTTGGGAATTATGAAGGGTTGCTGCCGGAAGAGGAAGGCCTGACGTACAAGGAATGTGATGTGAACTATGCGGGTGGCTTTCGTGGCGCAGAGCGCATTATATTCTCCAATCAGGGGGACATTTATTATACGGGCGACCACTACGAGAGTTTTGAACAGCTTTATTAAGCGGTTGATAAGAGGGTACAGCCCATTTGCCATCGAGGAAAAGCTCCGGGAATTGATTTTTCCGGGCTTTTTTCATAGGAGAAATGGTGCTGTTAGAAAGCAGTGGCGGAACTGGATTATGCTGCTTCTCAATCTTAAAAAATCTGTATAAAAACTTAAAGAAACATTAAGAAAGAGTATCGTACTTCTTCCAAATTTCATATTATAATAGTTCTTAAGAAAATACACCTGAGGAGGTTGCAAAAATGAAATTATCAAAGAAAAAGAAGATCATCATAGGGGCGGCGGCAGTGGTGGTCATACTGGGCGGCCTGAAAATTGCCACTGGAAAAAGCGGCGGCAGTGATTTGGGAATGCCTGTCAGCACAGCCCTGACTGAAAAACAGGATTTGGAGGAAATCCTCAAGCTGCGTGCCGTTCTGGAAGGGACGGAAAGTACGGAGGTTGTTTCCCGCCTGCATTATGAGGTGAAGGAACTGTATGTGAAGGAGGGCGACCATGTGACGGCGGGCCAGCTGCTGGCAGTGCTGGACAGTTCGGATATTTCACAGGAGCTTTCCCTCAAACGCGGCAATGTTTCCCTTTTGCAGAAGCAGCAGGCGGAAACACTGGAGGACAGACAGGTTGAATACGACAACGCGAAAAAGGACTATGACGATATGAAGGCGTTATTTGACATTGGCGCGGCAAGTCAGAAGGAACTGGACGATGCAAAACAGAAGCTGGACAGTATCCCTTCGGCGGACGGAAAAGCAGCCCTTTCCGCAGCGGAAAAACAGACGATTTCCAATGCGAATCAGGAAGTCAGCATTCAGTCCAGCACGCTGGAGGATTGCCAGATCCGCAGCAAAATTGACGGTACAGTCACGCGCGTAAATACGAAAGTCGGACGTTTTGCGGACGAAACGGAAAACGACAGGCCGATGTTTGTGATTGAGAATATTGAAAACCTGCAAATGAAAGTGCTGGTTGGCGAAAACGATATTGGGAAAATCAGTGTCGGGCAGAAGGTTGATGTAACGACGGACAGCATGGGCAAGGAAAGCGTTGCGGGCGAGGTCGTGCGGATTTCCCCGACGGGTGAACTCAAGGAAGGCTCAGCAAGCGAACGTGTCATTCCCGTTTACATCAATATCAGCGAGAAAAACGACAAGCTGATTGCGGGCGTTACCGCAAGGGCAACCATACATATCGCGGAGGCGGCACAGGCGTTGACCGTTCCTTTTGAGGCAATCGGCGAACTGGAGGACGGCAGCAATGTGGTTTATGTTGTAAACGAGGACAACACGATTCATATTGTGCCGGTGGAACTTGGGCTGGAAACAGACCTGTATACGGAAGTCATCAGCGATGAACTGACAGAAGGGCAGACCATCGTTCTCAGCCCCAGCCTTACGCTGACAGAGGGCATGAGCGTTATGCCGCAGTAGGAGGGAGCGTGAATGAAAGAGATTATAAAAATTGAACATTTACATAAAACATATGATACAGGAGCGATACAGGTGCATGCCCTGCGGGATATCAACCTGAGTATTACAGAAGGCGAATATGTTGCCATCATGGGACAGTCCGGCTCAGGCAAATCCACGCTGATGAACATTCTGGGCTGTATGGACCGCCGGTTTGACGGGACGTACCTTTTGGACGGTATCAGCATTGAGGACCAAAACGAAAACGAACTTTCGCGTATCCGAAACAAAAAAATCGGCTTTGTGTTCCAGGCGTTCCAGCTGATACCCAGAACTTCCGCACTGAAAAACGTGGAAATCCCGATGATTTACGCGGGAGCGCGGGGTGAGGCACGCAAAAAGAAAGCGGCTTCACTGCTGGAAAAAGTCGGGCTCGGGGAGAGAATCCACCATATGCCGAATGAACTTTCCGGCGGCCAGAAGCAGAGGGTTGCCATTGCGCGCGCGCTGGCAAACGACCCGGCAATTATCCTTGCGGACGAACCGACGGGTAATCTGGACACAAAAGCGTCCCATGAAATCATGGAATTTTTCACCAGCCTGAATGAAGAAGGCGCGACGGTCATCGTTGTTACGCATGAGGAGGATATCGCGCAGTATACAAAGCGGATTGTCCGTTTTCAGGACGGGCAAATCGTCAGCGATGCAAAGGTGGTGAAGGAAGCATGATATTTGAAAACATCAAGCTGGCACTGTTTTCTATTAAAGTCAACAAAATGCGTTCTTTCCTGACCATGCTGGGTATGATTATCGGCATCGGCTCAGTTATCGCCATTGTTTCGCTGGGGGATACCATGCGGAGCATGTTTGCGCAGGAATATGAGAATATCGGCACAGGGCTTGCGGGCATGTATATCATACCGGAAGACGGCTATTATACGCAGAATGAAAGCTTTTTTCTGGAGGACAAAGAGAAATTCAAAGAAGCCATGGGCGATGATGTGACATATGTCGGTTTCCGGTATATGGAAAGTGCAGAGGTGCGCGCAGGCAGGAAGATGGAGAATATCTATGTTGAAACGCTGGCGGAAAACCCGACGGCGATGGAGGATTTGACGATTAAATACGGGCGCATGCTTTCCGACCAGGACCATTATAATAAGCGGAAATATGTTGTGATAGAAGAAGAAACGGCATTGAACCTTTTTGGTACGGAAAACGCTGTCGGAAAGACCATAAATATGAAAATAAACGGCGCCGAAATCGAAGAATACCTTATCATTGGTGTATATGCTGTCTCTTATACACATCTCCGAGCCCACGAGACGCTACGCTATC
>CAMQRG010000168.1 GCA_947036475.1 uncultured Clostridia bacterium | reverse complement strand
AGCGTAGCGTCTCGTGGGCTCGGAGATGTGTATAAGAGACAGGTTCAGCATTATGGACAGCAAAGGAGTTTGATATGGCACTGAAAACGAAGGTCAGGGAATACAGGGAAAAGGCGGGATACAAGCAAAGTGAACTGGCAGAACTGGTGAACGCAAGGCGCGAAACCATTGTACATCTGGAAAACGGGAAATATAACCCTTCGCTGAAGCTGGCAATGGATATTGCAAAGGTGTTTCATGTGACGGTAGAGGAATTGTTTGAATTTACAGAAGACTGATTCGGACAGCGGCGCGGGGGAAAACGGAGGCTTGTCTGTTTTGTGGGAAATCTGTATACTGAAAGAAGATACCTTCGTTTGATAAGGGGGTATAGCTTTTGGCCATACCCTTGTCAAACGAGGGCAAAGATATAATTTTGAAGGGCAGGTTGGAACGAAGCGTGAAAGAATGGATGGAAGAATGGGGAAAGGTTATACTGCGGGCAGCTGTGATATTGCTGGTGTTGTTTTATTTCTGCTGGCCGGTACGGCTTTCGGGCAGTTCTATGGAGCCTGCGCTTGGCGATGGGGAAATCGTTCTGATGAGCAGGGCCATGACAATGGCGGGTATGTATGACAGGGGGGATATTGTGGTGTTCCGGTATGATGGTGGGAATGGACCCAAAACACTTGTAAAACGCGTGACAGGCCTGCAGGGGGAGCATATTCGGATACTGCCGAAGGGCGCGGGCGTGGAAATCGATGGGGTGATTTTGCAGGAGCCTTACGCAGAGGGGCGCACAGATGGGCTGGTGGATATGGATATTCCGGAAGGGGCAGTGTTCCTGATGGGGGATAACCGCGAAACCAGCTATGACAGCCGAAACATTGGGACGGTAACAGAAAGGGACTTGAAAGGAAAGGTATTTTTCCGGATTTATCCGTTCAGCGGATTTGGAGTAATCAGCTGAACAGGTTTATAGCATGGGAAATGCCCTGCCTATGGGCGTTGCCATAAGAAAATTTCATTTTTTCTGTCTGAAAAATCAGGATTTTTCAGAGTGGCTAAAATTCAGAAGAAATTTTCTCAGGCAGCAGCCGTCAGCGTTTGACTTAAGAAACCAAGCCAGAAGAAAAATTTGTTTTCTTAAGTCAAGCCGCTTTAAGGCAGGGCGTTTTTGCTGCGCGGAATACGAATAACTTACCGCAGTATTTTGATAATCAGCAGTTTTTGACCGGGATAAAGCAGCTCGGGATTTTCAATCTCATTGACTGCTAAAATATCCTCCATAGTGGTGTGGTAGTTTTTGGCAATGCTCCAAAGAGAATCGCCGGGCTGTACCATATAAATGACCGCACTTGCCGCGCTGATCTGCTCTTCAGCGTTTTCTTCCAGCGTGATATCTGTTACGGTTTCGGCAGTTTCTTTCCGCTGGACGTGCGTTTCCATCGCCAGTGTGGCGCGGAGCTCGCCTTCCCGTTCGGAAAGTATCTGGAAATCCACATCTTCCAGCCGCAGTTCGATTTCGGCTGTATCGCCCTCCTGCACGCCCTTCAGTTCAACAGTTTGGGTGAAAGGATAGCCGCGCCGAATGACGCAGACAGGGCTTTCGTCGTTTTCGCAGTAATACAGCACTGCCGCGGAAAGTACGCCTTCGGCTTCTACAAAATCCTGCCCTGTGCGCACTTCTTCCAGACGTACATCACCCCAGATTTCTTCGACACGCAGCATGGGGGATTCCCCGTTTTCCAGCTGGACGCGCTCTTTCAGCGTGAACTGATTCCTGCCGCTTGCAACTGTCAACGGGTATGTCACCGTTTCGCGGTCAATTTTTACGGTTCCTTTCGGGGAATAGGCGTCCAGCAGTATTTCATGTTCCACAGGCTCACGCCCTTTTAATGCGGCACCAACGGTTACGTCCGCAGAAAGCTGGCGCGTTTCGCCGTCCTCGTCTATTGCGGGCGTGAACTTTGCCTCCTCAATCCAAAGGCGCGTATCAATGACACTGCGCGGCTCGATTTCTTCCCCTTCCAGATAGCCGCTGAACGGGATTTTTTCCGTAAAGCTGCCAAGATTTCCCTGTGTGTCGGTATAAAGGATACTGATTTTCAGATTCCCGCGTACCATGACTTTTCCGTCCATCGGACGGACATCCTGTTCCGTCAGAGCGGCTCCTTCCCAGAGGATTTCGCTGATTTCTGGCTTTGCGGCAGGAAGAACAAGCTCCTCTTTTATGGTAAACCTGTCCCGCAGTTCCGCGGTGTCGGCCTCCATGCGCAGACAGCCTTTCAGACATTCCACGCCTTCGCCATCTGCATCGCAGAGAATTTCCGCACTGCGCCTGCGTTCCGCCGACGCTTCTACGCCAACGACCGCTTTTACGCTCAGTTTTCTGTCATTGATGATTTCACAGTCTAAATGTTCTAAATCCGCGTTCAATGTGATTTCCATGTCTGGCTCCAGCCCGTCCATATGTATAAAATCTTCCATAGGCAGGGAGGATTTCATGGTGTAAAGCGGCTGTTCCCCGTTTTTGCCTGCATAAAGCACAAGCAGTTCCAGCTCGCCTGAAAAACCGATCCTGTCGTCGCTGACTCTTTTGTCACGTATTTTTACACTGCCCTCACAGCGCAGGAGTTCCTGCAGGTCAGGCTTGCTGTCCGGCACAATAACGTCCCCTTCCAGCAGAATCTGGGAAGTCTGCCTGCCCGCTTCTTCCCGCCATACCATCGTTTCTTTCGCCAATTCCAACGGCATAAAAACCCTCCTTATCCTTCCTGTGGCGTATCCGCACTTTGTCTATATGGTAATATATTAGCGCGCGGAAGTTTTATGCCAAAAAAATGAGGGACGGGGAGGGCTGGAAGGAGATACCGGCGTGTTTTTTGGAGCGCGCGGGCTTTATTTCTTTGCGTATTTTCATAGAATGTGGTATACTAAAAAAAAGGAAGCACTGATTTAATCACTGGCACGTGTATCATCGGCAAAATTTCCGTCATATTTTACAAAAAGCCTCGGAAATACCTACGGGTATTCCCTGCGTTTTTTGTTTCATCTTACGAAAATTTTTCTCGCTGCTCCACGTACCGGAATAAATTAGTGCTTCCTAAAACAATCCGGCGGCAAGGCGGCGCGGATAGCATGGGGGCAGGAATTGATATGGATAAGCCTGGGTATTTTATATCTATCGAAGGCGGCGACGGCAGCGGCAAATCCACACAGATACAGAAAATAAAGGCGTATCTGGAGGAATGCGGCGCAGATGTACTTCTGACGCGGGAGCCGGGCGGCACGCCTATTGCGGAAAGAATACGGGAGCTGATACTTGATCCGGAAAATACCGCAATGGCTGCACGCGCGGAGATGCTGCTTTATGCGGCCGCGCGTGCACAGCATCTGGAAGAAAAAATTCTTCCCGCACTGGCGGCAGGCAGGACTGTGCTTACGGACCGCTTTACAGATTCCAGTATCGCCTACCAGGGCTATGGGCGCGGGCTTGGCGGTATTGTGGCGGAAGTAAACCGCATTGCTACGGACGGCAGGGAGCCTGACCTGACGTTTTTTCTGGACATCAGCCCCAAAGAGGGCATGGCGCGGAAAAAACAGCAGAACAGCCACGAGCTGGACAGAATGGAGCGGGAAAAAGCGGCATTCCATGAAAAGGTATATCAGGGTTACCTTGCGCTGGCGGAGGAAAGCGGCGGAAGAATATGCGTGATAAACGCGGGACAGCCGCCGGACGATGTGTTTGCGGAGATAAAGGAAGAATTAGACCGGCTGTTTGGCTTTGCGCCGCGCCGCGGATAAGGAGGGATTCTTATGAAACTTATCATTGCGATTTTACAGGACGAAGATGCGGGAGAGGCGATTTCCCATTTGAATGAAGCGGGCTTTCAGGTGACAAGGCTGGCGACAAAGGGCGGTTTTCTGCGCGCGGGCAATACAACACTGCTGGCAGGCGTGGAGAATGAGAAGGTAGACGAGGCGATAAAGATTATTGAAGAAAACAGCAAGGCGCGGACACAGTACGCGACGCTGCCCTCCTCCTGCGGGGCGATGCATGGGTTTATTCTTGCGCCGATTGAGGTGAAGGTCGGCGGGGCGACGGTGTTCGTGGTAGATGTGGAGCAGTTCCATAAGTTCTGAAAAAAGCTTAAAGCAGGGATAGTTACGGATAAATAATGATGGCTTTTTAAGACGAAAGTATCCCTGCGGGGAGGCACTTTTTGCAACAAAAGTGCCCAAAACTGGGGGGATTTCCGAATATCCCCCTGGATGGCGGGCTTTGCCCGCTGTCACAGCCGCCAAAGGCGGCCATGTCCCCCCTCAACGGCGCGGGGATAAACTATCCCCGCGACCCCGTAGAAAATGAACCGTTGCCATCCGTTTCATTTTCTACCGTGTTGTTGGCAGGGTTTTAGACCTGACAGGTGCGGAGGCTATT
>CAMQRG010000167.1 GCA_947036475.1 uncultured Clostridia bacterium | reverse complement strand
GCCCGCGGTGAGGAAGCGGATAAGGTTGAGGCTCTGGATTTTGGTGCGGATGATTACATATGTAAGCCCTTTGGTACTTCCGAACTTTTGGCAAGGATACGGACTGCTCTGCGCCACAGTATGAAAAATACTGGAACTGCTGCTGCAAGCGATATTTTTGCAACAAAAGGGCTGCGGATTGATTTCAGCAAACGGCAGGTCACTGTCGATGGGCGGGAAGTACATTTGACACAGATCGAATTCAAAATCGTTTCCCTTCTGGCAAAGAGCGCAGGACAAGTTCTGACCTATGATTTTATCATTACGGAATTATGGGGACCTTATGCCGTAAAGGATAACCAGATTCTGCGGGTCAATATGGCGAATATCCGCCGTAAGTTGGAAAAGAACCCGGGTTCACCTGAATATATTTTTACTGAAGTCGGTATTGGCTATCGTATGGTAGACGACGGAATATAACTTTATCAATAAAATGGAACATGGAGTGCAACCCAATAAAGGCATCCATGTTCCACTTTTATTATCAAATGAAGGAAAGAGCAAATCTTTTCTGTTCTCTTTCTGACTTTTTTACTTACTTCTGCGTATCTACGGAGTACATATGCGCTGCCAAGTCAACGACCTTATTGCTGTAACCCCATTCGTTATCATACCACGCAATCAGTTTCACAAAGTTATCGTCCAGTATGATGCCTGCTTTTTCGTCGAAAATACAGGTACGTGTATCGCCCAGAAGGTCAGAAGAAACCACGTCATCATTGATATAACCGATGATACCTTTCATTGTTGTTTCAGACGCTTCTTTGATTTTCGCACAAATTTCTTCATAGGTTGCAGGCTTTTTCAGCCTTGCCGTCAGGTCTACTACAGAAACATCATTCGTGGGAACGCGGAAGGACATACCGGTCATTTTGCCCTTAAGTTCAGGAATAACGCGTCCAACAGCCTTTGCCGCGCCCGTTGTGGAAGGGATAATGTTATTGAATACAGAGCGGCCTGTTCTCCAGTCGCGCCCTGCTCTTGCGTCAACTGCTTTTTGCTTTGCCGTAGCCGAGTGAATGGTGCTCATAAGCCCCTGTTCGATGCCGAAGTTGTCATGTACGATTTTTACCAGCGGGGCAAGGCAGTTTGTTGTGCAGGATGCATTGGAAACGATGTCATATTCCGGCTGATAGGTCAGATGGTTTACCCCCATAACGAATGTAGGCATAACATCGTCTTTGGATGGCGCGGTCAGGATAACTTTTTTTGCACCGCCGATTTTATGTAAAGCCGCTTTTTCCATTGTATTAAATGCACCCGTAGATTCAATGATATATTCTGCGCCACATTCAGACCACCTGATCTGAGAAGCATCGCTTTCGCTGAAAACACGAATCTTTTTACCATTAACGATCAGGCAGTTTTCTCCAATTTCAATATCGCCTTCAAAACGGCCGAAAATACTGTCGTATCTCAGTTGGTACGCCATATAATCCAATTCCGCGTTTCTCAGGTTTATGCCGCAAAGTTCAAACTGATCCTGACGCTGCATCAGTACTCTGAAAACAACCCTGCCGATACGGCCAAACCCATTGATACCAACTTTAATCATAACTATTATCCCCTCTCAAAAACTTGTTGGACGTTTATTGTCCTACCTATTGTAGCACATATTTTTTCAAAAAAAAGTAAAAAACTGCAAATTTATTTTTTTCAGAAGTCTTGACAGCATATTTTGATATTTCAGGGATAAATTTATTCAAAGTGATACGAACGTGGGACGTTTACAGTCCCTTTTTCGCAATATTTTCCTGTTTCCTTTCTGATTCTGTTTCATTTCGATAATATTTCGCTGCTTCTTCTGGGAGAACCATATTAATATAACAGTTTGTCGCATATTCAAAGCCGGCAAAACCGCCAATTCGAGGCAGAATTTCCATATACCAGTGAAATGGTTTACCCTTTGGCGCATTATAAATACAAATGTTGTATCCAACGTCCTTTCGCAGTAAAATAACCTTTTGCAACAGTTCCAAAAGGAGCGCAGAAAGAGTATTCCTCTCCGGTGCAGTCAATTCAGCGATACTGCTCTGGTGCTTTTTCGGTGCAATCCAAAGCTCATAAGGGAAACGCGCCGCATATGGTACAAAGGCAATGAAATCTTCGTTTTCCTGTACGATACGACTTCGGGTTTCTGTTTCATACCGCAGTATTTTGCAGAAAAGGCAATCCCCTTCCTGCATTTTTTCCGACATGGCATGTATCCTCTGCGGAATCAGCGGCATCCCAATCAGTTGGGAATGGGAATGGCGAATACTCATGCCCGCTGCGGACCCGCAGTTTTTGAAAATCTGGACATATGCAGTCATTTTTTCCGCAAGTATGTTTTCGTATCTTTCCTGAAGAACAGCCAGAACGTTGGAAAGATGCTCCTTTGAAAACCTGTCGATTGTCATTCCATGCTCACGGGTATCCACCAAAACCTCATGCCGTCCAATGCCCGCCTGCCGTTCATAAAATGCCTCCTGTGGCAGTTCCTCAGCATTTTCGGACACGGCGGGAAACATATTCGGAAAAACCCGAATCTGCCATGCGTCTCCAGCAGCATCCTGATAAACAGGAGCCGTTGTCTGTCCTTCGTTCCCGCCACAGAACGGGCAGTGTTCCCCGCTTTCTGCCGTTGTCCGCGTTGTATGCCGGAACTCATAGGGTCTGTTCCGGCGATTTTCTGCGTAAAGCGTCCAATCTCCTGTAAATGGATTTTTTCTGAATTCGGACATTCTATTCCCCCGCCTTCCGCTGATACGTCCATTTTTCGATATTTCGGAACACATTGAATGAAGCAGGCGAAATCTCTCCGCCTACATATTTAGAGGTGAAAACAGCATCTTCCCGAAAAGCGATGCTGATATACGGCAGTTCCTCCGCCAGTTTTTTTTGCAGACTGCTATATGCCAGAAGGGTCATACCCTCCCCCACAGCCGTCCGCGCCGTTTCCAGAAGGCGGTCCATTTCCTCATTGGAATATCCGATATAGTTGTAACTGCCTCCCGTTGCAAAAAACGGCGTCAAATCCACCACATCTGAAAATTGCCAGCCGCCCACTACCATATCAAAACTACCCGATGTCAGCTTCTCCTGATACTGCTCATAGGGCTGCACGTCCAGTGTGCAGACAAAGCCAATTGTCTGGAGTTCCTCTTTCAGCTTGGAGGCAATCTGTTTTCGCACACTGTTCTCCTCATTCACAAGGATAGAAGCCTGAAGCGATACAGTTCCTGCCGCGGTAGGCTTTTCGAGTATTCCGTCCCCGTTTTCATCGCTCCAACCGTTGTTTTTCAGCACAGTTGCCGCCATTGTCGGGTCATAATTATACGGAGCGACATTTTCCTCATATAGCCATGATTTTGGGCTGACTGGCGTATTGGCAAGCTCACCGTACTGCAAATACGCACTGTTCAGCAGGCTTTCTTTGGGGAAGGCATATGCTACAGCCTGCCGGACTGCTTTTTCCTGAAACAGACTCCGATTGAAATTAAAGCCGATAAAATCATATTTTGTAGAAGGGAATGTGTGGATTCCAGATGCGCCTTCCTCTGCGTAACGTCCCGTTTCCATCGCATCTGCGACCAACACGTCGGTAATTCCCTGCTGGAATGCATTAACATCTGTCTGTGTTCCCTCCGTAATTCTGACGCTGATAATAGGAATTTGCGGAACAGCGCCATGATAGTTGCCGCTTATATTCAGCAACAGCTCCGATGCACGCTGGTAACTCAGCATTTCATAAGGTCCATTCCCCATAGGCGTCATATTGATTTTGCTTTGCGGGTCTGTCTGCCCCTGATAATATCCGGCGGAAATTACCGGAAAACGCAGCGCACTGATATTTCCGCTGAATGGCTCGTAAAAAGAGATTTCAACTGTATTTTCCGAGATATTCTGCCAGCCGCTGACGTATTGCAGCACCCTTTTATAAACTGCGTCGTCCGGTGCAGTACGCAGCATATTCAGGGAAAAAACAACATCTTCCGCTGTCAGTTTTGTACCGTTCTGCCAGAAGATATTATTATTGATTTGCAGCGTCAGCATACGCCCATCATCTGAAAGCGTCCAGCTTTCTGCCACAGCCGGAACTGCCACCCCTCGCTCATCAAAATCCAGAAGCGGGAGATAAATCAGCTTCAAAATACGGTCAACCGTTTCTTCCCGATTCAACAGTGGGTTCAGCGTTTCCGGAACACGCATGGAAAGTCTTAACCGTGATTCCACAGTGCCATCTAGATTAGGTCCGCCTGACGCTGTAAAAAAGTTCCCCTGTTCTTCTCCCCCTTCTTTGCCGCAGCCACAAAGCCCTATGCATAAGGCAAGCAGCAACGCCAAATTCTTTTTTTTCATAGGCTCCTCCTCAAAAGCGATATGCGATCCGATAGAGTTTTTCTGCAAGCTGTACTCGTTTCACATAGCTTTTCGTTTCTCCAAATGGTATTTCATCCAGC
>CAMQRG010000166.1 GCA_947036475.1 uncultured Clostridia bacterium | reverse complement strand
TACACGTAAGGAGTCGTCGGCAGCGTCAGATGTGTATAAGAGACAGGGATAAAAGCGAAACCGCCGCACCGCTCTACCAGCAGCTGGCAGACGGCATTGCCCGGCTGATTGCGGACGGGCATCTGTCTGCGAACAGCAAACTCCCGCCTATCCGCAAACTGGCGGGGCAGGCTGGCGTGAATCCTGCGACCGTCGTTACGGCGTATAAACATCTGGAAAGCAAACAGATGGCATATTCCCGCGTCGGCAGCGGTACGTTCGTTTCCCCTCTGCCTGTGGAGCAGGCGCCGGAACCTGTTGCAAACCTGAATATCCGCCCATACCACAGCGGTATTAATCTGGAAAATGCCATCAATTTCGCAAATACTTCCCTGCCGCATGAAATGTTTCCGGTTGCGGCGTTCAAACGTGCGTTTGACGAGGTTCTGGAGCGGGAAAAGGGCGGCGCATTCAGTTATATGGACATCATGGGGCATGAGCCGCTGCGTGCCTTGCTCTGCGGCTATCTGGAAAGCTGCGGAATCAAGACTTCTGTGGAAAATGTGCAGATTATTTCCGGCGCACAGCAGGGCGTTGACCTGATTTCAAAAGCCATACTGCGTTTTGGCGATGTTGTTTTTGTGGAAAAGCCGACGTTTTACGGCGCAGCGGGAGCGTTTCTTTCGCGCGGGGGCAGGCTGGTGGAAATTCCTCTGCTAGAGGACGGCATGGATATTGCCGCGCTGGAGAATTATCTCAAACTTTACCAGCCGAAGCTGATTTATATGACGGCGTATTTCCAGACGCCGACGGGCGTTTCTTATTCGCTTGAAAAAAAACGCCGTCTGCTGGAGCTGGCGGAACAGTATGGCGCGTATATTATAGAGGAAGATGATTATTACGATTTTCACTATGGTACGGAGCCGCTTGTGCCGCTCAAAGCATTGGACTATAAAAACAGGGTTATTTATATCAAGAGTTTTTCCAAAATACTTATGCCGGGGCTCCGCATGGGGCTGATTGTACTGCCGAAAAAAATTCGGCAGGCGGTGATGGAGGCAAAATATACGACCGACCATTCTTCTTCTGGCTTTATGCAGCGGGCCATGGAGTATTATCTGCGGGAAAACGGCTGGGAGACGCATGGCGCACAGATGCGGCAGTATGGCGGGGCGAAATATCGGAAGGCCCTTTCTGCGGCGCGGAAATATCTGGGCGGACTGGCACATTACGGAAAGCCGGAGGGCGGGGTCAGCCTGTGGCTGGAACTGCCGGAGGGCGTCAGTGCGGAGGGGTTCTGCGGGAAGATGCTGGAGAAGAATGTCGTGCTGACGCCGGGCAGCCAGTATGAAATCAGTGGCGAGGACGACCGGCATGTCAGGCTCAGCTTTGCAGGGCTGAGCGATGACAAGATTGACGTGGGCATGAAGCGCATGGGCGATGTACTGCGGGGGAGGTGAAGACCTTGGGACTCTGTCCCAAACCCTGCAAGCCCTTTTCAAAGGGCTTGACCCCAAACTTTATTTCCGCCGCATATTCATGCGGCGGAATGCTTCAGCCAAAGGAGTTCCCCGCAAAACGCAGTTTTGCGGAAAACGGGTCAAGGGCTGAAAGCCCTTTCGGGGGATTGGGGGCAGAGCCCCCAAGGTCCTCCGAAAACAGAAATTTCGGCGCTTTTGTCAAAATACCTGAAAATACAGCCGGAAACTGTCCGCGAATATGGTAATAAATGAACCTTTACTTTTCGTAGCAATAAGTGTAAACTAGAATTGAAAATTCATTTGCATACAAACCAAATTTCTCATTCCCTGCCGGAACCTGCGTTACCCGCCTGCTGAAAAAATTCCTTCCATTGTGCGGGAATACAGGAAAATTGGCTTGGGGAAAAAGTTTTTTCGTCTTTTTTCCTCAAAATTATTGTGAAATTTTTATTTTTGTATTAAAATATTGCTGTTAAAGGTGTCTGCACAGAAAGCCGGAACTCCGCGATGGTAAGGAGAGGAAAACTTTCTTCCGATTTTGCTCTCCCGGCAAAGCGGTTTTCTCTTTCGTGCAAACTGCCTTAATCAGCTGTATTTTTATAAAGCATAACAAAAGGAAGCACCAGCTTCCCGAACCCGCGCTTTTACGCGCTAAACCATTTAACAGAGGGGGATAATATGCAAGGTTTAACATTCAAACGCGGAGTGCATCCTCCCGATGGGAAAGCCCTTTCGGCTGACCAGCCCATCAAGGTGATACTCCCAAAGGAAAATTCTGAATTGTTCTATCCCATGAGCCAGCACATCGGCGCGCCCTGCGATCCGCTGGTGGCTGTTGGCGATCATGTGAAGGTAGGACAGAAAATCGCTGAATCCGGCGCGTTCATGTCTTCTCCCATTTTTGCCAGCGTTTCCGGCGAAGTGGTGGACATCCGCCCTATGCTGGTTCCCGGCGGTGCGATGGTAAAATCCATCGTTGTGAAAAACGACGGCAAGATGGAAGAAATCGAAGGCCTGAACGAAGGCAGGGACTACACAACAATGTCCAATGACGAAATTCTTGCGGCAATCAAAAACGCAGGCGTTGTCGGCCTTGGCGGCGCGGGTTTCCCGACGCATGTAAAGCTGAACCCGCCCAAGGATACGCCCATCGACCACATCCTCATCAACGCGGCAGAGTGCGAGCCTTATCTGACCTGCGACTACCGTCTGATGCTGGAAGAACCCGAGCGCATTGTGCGCGGCCTTCAGATTATGCTGAAGCTGCACCCCAATGCAAAAGGCGTTATCGGCATTGAGATGAATAAGCCCAAAGCGATTGAGGCGATGACAAAGGCGTGCGAAGGCATCGACAACATCACAGTACAGCCCCTGGTGACAAAATTCCCGCAGGGCTCCGAGAAACACCTGATTTACGCAATCACGAAACGGGAAGTAAAATCCGGCGCGCTGCCCGCAAGCGCAGGCTGCATTGTGGATAACGTAGACACAGTTGTGGCTATTGAGCGTGCAATCTGCAAGGGTCGTCCCCTGATGAGAAGGATTGTGACAGTTTCCGGCAGCGGTATCAAGAACCCCGGTAACTACAAAATCCGTATTGGTATGACGCTGCGTGATCTGGTAGACGCAATCGGCGGCTTTAACGAGGAGAACCCTCCTGTAAAGCTGATTGCCGGCGGCCCCATGATGGGTCCCACACTGTATACGCTGGACGTTGCGTCCGTAAAAACAACTTCCGGTCTGCTTTGCTTTACAAAGGACGAAGCGTATATTCCTGAGGAAAGAAACTGCATCCGCTGCGGCAAATGCGTAGAGCATTGCCCGATGGGCCTGATGCCCTTCCAGCTGAATGCCTGCGCAATCAAGGGCGACGGCGAAGGCTTCGTAGCGCATCACGGTCTGGACTGTATCGAATGCGGCAGCTGTTCCTATGAATGTCCTGCAAAGCGTCAGCTTGCACAGTCTATCCGTGCGACGAAGAAGATCGAAGCAGGAAAGAAGGCGGCAGCGGCAGCAGCGGCAAGAGCAAAGGCTGAGGCAGAAGCGAAAGCAAAAGCCGAAGCAGAGAAAAAGTGAGAAGGGGGAGAATAAAACATGGCTAACTTTGTAGTATCCGGTACCCCTCATGTGCGTTCCAAAGAATCCATCCAGAGCATTATGCGCGACGTTGTGATTGCTCTGGTTCCCGCAACAATTATGGGTATCATTTATTTCGGTGTGAAGGCTTTGATTCTGATTCTGGCTTCCATCGTATCTGCCGTTTTCTTTGAATGGCTTTATCAAACGCTTCTGAAGAAGCCCGTTACCATCAGCGACCTGAGCGCGGTTGTAACCGGCCTTCTGCTGGCAATGAATCTGCCTGCGTCTGCTCCTGTATGGGTGCCAATCGTTGGCAGTGCGTTCGCAATCATTTTTGCAAAACAGCTTTTTGGCGGTCTGGGGCAGAACTTCATTAACCCCGCTCTGGCAGGGCGTGCGTTCCTGCTGGCGTCTTATCCGACAGAAATGACGACATGGACGGCTCCCACAGGCTTCGGCGGTGCAGATGCAGTTGCAGTTGCTACGCCTCTGGCGCAGATGAAGACGGGCGTGTTCCCTGACGCATCTATCGCGGATCTGGCAATGGGCACAAACATCGGCGGCTGTATTGGTGAGACCTGCGCGGTTGCACTGATTATCGGCGGCATCTACCTGTTGTATAAGCATGTTATCAGCTGGAAGATTCCTGTAATCTACATAGCAACAGTTTTTGTACTGTCTGCGCTGATTGGCAGACAGGGCGTGCGTATGCCTGTACATGAAATGTTCGCGGGCGGCCTGATGCTGGGCGCGTTCTTCATGGCAACAGACTACGCTTCCTCCCCTGTTACACCGAAGGGGCAGGTTATCTTTGCACTGGGCTGCGGCCTCCTGACAACGCTGATTCGTACATTCGGCGGCTATCCTGAGGGCGTATCCTACTCTATCCTGATTATGAACCTTTGCGTACCTATCAAACGCTTCTGAAGAAGCCCGTTACCATC
>CAMQRG010000165.1 GCA_947036475.1 uncultured Clostridia bacterium | reverse complement strand
GGCCTTATTGCCGCACAGCCAATCGTAGAAACTGTTTTAGCAGTCGTTTGTATTTTAATGTATGCAAAAGATTCTAATGCCCTCAAATTTGCAACACTTGACAGGCAGTCAGGTTTACAATAAAAATCCAGCGAGATGAACGGGATACTGAAGTGATTAAAAAAGGATATGAAAAGACCTGCGGCAAAAAGCGGCATAAGTCTTTTCATATCCTGTAAAGCACTTTCTTTTTATTTTATTGGTACTATCCAACCAAAGGTATCCTCCTGTTTACCCCATTGTATCCCAGTCAGGTTGTCGTAAAGCTTTTGTGTGAAAGTGCCGATTTTATTATTGTTTACTGTCACTTTCTGCTCCCCATATGTAAACCCGCCGACAGGCGTAACCACTGCGGCTGTGCCACAGCAGAAAGCCTCCTCAATTTCTCCGTTTCTGCATGCCTCCATCATTTCATTTACAGTAATCTGGCGCTCTACTGTTTCCATGCCCCAGCTTTTTGCCATCTCAAGTATGGATTTGCGCGTAACGCCGGGCAGTATGGAGCCGTTTAATTCCGGCGTTACAAGTCTGCCATTCCATTTGAACATGATATTCATGCCGCCGCCTTCTTCAACATATTTCCGTTCTACGCCGTCCAGCCAAAGTACCTGTGAAAAGCCCTTTTCTTCTGCTCTGCTGCCGGCCCGTGCTGCTGCCGCATAATTGCCGCCGCATTTCGCAAAGCCTGTCCCTCCGCGTACCGCGCGCACGTCTTCGCTTTCAATCAGCAGTTCAACCGGCGTCAGGCCGTTTTTGTAATAGCTGCCGACCGGACAGGCAATAATCATAAACATTGCCTGATGGATATCGTGCAGGGAGAGGTTTGCCTCTGTGCCAAACAGCACCGGCCGCAGATACAGCGATGTACCATAAGCTTCCGGAACCCATTCTTTTTCTACTTCTACGAATTTTTTCAATGCCTCCAGCGCAAAGGCTTCGTCCGGCATAGGCAGGCAAAGACGTTCCGCCGACTGGCTCATGCGCTTCATGTTTTCTTCCGGCCGGAATAACTGCGCGGTGCCGTCTGGTGTGCGGTAGGCTTTCAGCCCCTCAAATACTTCCGCACCATAATGGAACACGACTGCGCCGGGGGAAAGAGATAAATCTGCAAACGGCACGATGCGCGCGTCATGCCAGCCGTTTGCATTGTCATAGTCCATTAAGAACATGTGGTCTGTAAATGCTACGCCGAACGGTACAGTCGATGGGTCCGGCTTTACTTTTGGGTTCTGCGTCAATGTTATTTTGATTTCCATGTTAAAATCTCTCCTTTTTTCATCAAATTTTTGCAATGGAAGGGCATAGTTGTCGTTGATAGTATTCCAAAACAATCAATATTGTCCGGACATGTATTTGATATTGCGGCGGATTATATCGCATGCTTTGTGGAATTCTGCCTTTTCTTCCTCTGTCAACGGCAGTTCCACGACCTGCTCCACGCCATTTTTACCAATCACACAGGGGACGCCTGCAAACACGTCTGTTTCGCCGTATTCTCCGCAAAGCTCTGCACTGGCGGGCATAATCAGCTTTTCATCATGCAGTACAATGCTTGCCATTCGTGCCGCTGTTGTGGAAATGCCGTATTCTGTGCAAAACTTTCCAGAAAATGTTACCCAGCCGCCGCCAATGGATTCTTTTTGCAAAGCGGCCTTATCGAAGCGAAAGCGTTCATCTGTTTTCGCCCAGGCTTCCAGCGGTCTGCCCTGGAAGGATACATTTGACCATGCCGCAAACTGCTGATTCCCATGCTCCCCGAGCATATATGCTGTAATGGATTTATGCCCGATGCCCGTTTGCCGTGCAAGTGCGGAAACAAGCCGGGAAGTATCCAGCCCCGTTCCTGTGCCGAATACACGCCCGCGCGGCAGTTCAAGTCCCTTTGCAAGCTGGTATGCCACAACGTCGCATGGATTTGTAATATTTATCAGTACACCGTCGAATCCAGACGCTTTTAGCTTATCGATATAAGATGCAACCGCCGTTGTTGTAAACTCCATTTCATGAGTACGGTCCTGACATTCCCGCAGGATATCAATTTTGCCCACGCTGTTAATAATGATATCACAGCCGCCCAGTTCTGTAAAATCCCCAACCTGCACCGAAACTCTGTGGGGCAGATATGCTATGCTGTCCCGCAGGTCCTGACATTCGCTGGCGGCTTTTTTTTCATTTTTATCCACCAGCACCAATTCGTCCGCAATGCCCTGCACCGCAAGGCTGTATGCGCAGTGTGCGCCGACATGTCCAACGCCAATGATTCCAATTTTTCTTGTTTTCATATTTTTTTCCTCCGTTTTTTGATTGTTATTCTTTTGTTATGTATGTGAAAGCCTGCCTCAATGTTTTTTATGCCCCGAAGTATGGGAATAAAATATGTGCGTAAACCATACCAAGGCACATATACAACAACAGCAGGACTGCAAATACCGCAATGCTGCGCCGCAGAACTTCTCCTTCCTGCCCGATGATATTCACCGTAGCACAGGCGGAAACAACATTATTGGGGCAGACCATATTCCCCAGGGAAGCTCCTGCGTTCTGCCCCGCAAAAACAACAACAGGATTTAATCCCAGCATTTCCGCAGCATCGACGTGCATTGGCGCAAACATGATGTTTGAACCAAGGCCCGTCCCTGTTACAAACGAGCCCGATGCACCAATGAGTACCGCTGCCGCAGGGTAAAGCATGCCGGCTGTCCCTGCAATGCTGCTGGCAATAATCGTCATCATACCCGTGTCAGCGCTTTGCATAATATAGGAAACCGTCAGCAGCGACCCCATTGTCACCATGACCGGAACGACGCGGAGCAGTGTCTGCTTCATTGTATCGCAAAAGCCCTCCATGCTTACCCCAAGGATAACGCCGCCCGCCGCCGCGCAGAAAAATACTACACAGTCAACCCAGACGATATATCCAAATGTGGTCAGAACAGAAAACGGAACTGTATACCGTATGACCGGCAGCAGTACGACCAGCAGCAAATATGGCGAAAGCGCGCGGAAGGACGAATACGTTTTTTCAACGTCCTCTCCGAAATCCGCTTGATAGAGATACTCCTCCGGCGTATTGATTTTGAACAGCTTCAAATAACCAATAGAGAGCGCGATGGACAGCAGTCCCGTGCCAAGGCTCGTGATTTCCGGCCCGATGAAATTGGAAATGCCAAACATGAGCAGGCAAGTGCTTGTACCAGCAAATATCAGATACGGTACAATGCCTTTGAAGCCCTTCCGGCCGAAACCAAGCAGCGTAATCAAAAACGGGATAATCAGTACGCCAAACATATGGAACCGCCCAACCATTGCTGAATTCAGCGCCGAGGTGCTCAATCCCTGGTCGACCAGATACGCGCCGCCCGTTATCGTTGTCAGGCCCGCACCACCCCATGAACAGGGCGTAGCATCTCCCAAAAGAGCAACTGTGATGGCAACCAGCGGGTCGAAACCCAGTCCTACCAAAAACGGCGCAGCGATTGCCGCGGGGGAACCGGCTCCGGCTGCACCCTCCAAAAATATCGGCACCATCATGCCGACGATGATAAGCTGCGCCCGTCTGTCGCGCGTCACGCCTGCCAGCGTTTTCTGTACCTGCCGAATTGCTCCTGTGCGCTGCATCAGGTTCAGCAGCAGGAAGGAAGAAAATACCAGCATAACAATTTTTGCGCCTTCTTTAATTCCTTTCCAAAGCAGCGCATCTGTTCCCGCGACAAGTGCCTTGAAATCCAGCCCGTTGATGTTGAAATAAGAAAATGCAATGATAACGGTGTACAGCAGTGCCAGCGGGGCGACCTTCATTGCCCCTTTTTTCAGGAATAATATCCCGACCAATACAAAACCAAGCGGGCTTAACGCCATGACAAAATCCATTTTTACCATCTCCCATATCTTTTGTAATTTTTGTACTTTGTGTTTCTTTTTCTTTTGTATTTCTAAAGGCTGCGGGAAACCTCCTGTCTGACGAAATAAAAAAACCATGGCGGAATGCCATGGCTTTTGCTGTTCTTCAAACAGGATTCAGAAATACTCTTGAATGTATGTTTTCTGCGCATGACAATCGACGCTATTTTCTTTTTCCTTTGTAATCCCAAGGAGCAGAATAATAGCGCTAATCAGCATGCTGGAACCGTATGCAGCTGTAACAGAAAACATTTTATCCATCTCGCAAACCTCTTTCTGAATGTGATGCTAAAACAATACCATTTTCTGTTTTTAGCGTCAACCGAAAATAGTTCCATTTTTTTTCCTGTAACCGCATGTATTTTCTACAATACATACGATGTTCCGGCAGAAATACCAAATCTTTTGGGAAGAATTGTATTTTTTTTGATACAAAATAATCTGCTATATCAAAAAAGAAGAGATAACAGACCACACTGCCGGAAAATGAAATATGCCCCTTTTCATTCTTTTGCAAGGCAAAAATAACGAAAAAAGGGCCTGTCTCTTATACACATCTCCGAGCCCACGAGACGCTACGCTATC
>CAMQRG010000164.1 GCA_947036475.1 uncultured Clostridia bacterium | reverse complement strand
TCAGTCCCCTTGACCCCGATTGCCATCGCACTTCCGTGCGATGGGGAATAGAAAAAATCTCATCTGCAATATTTATTAAATGCGCATTAAGACACACCTTCTGTGCAGACAGGGGTTGACAGAAATGTGTACTAGCTGTATAATACAGTTAAAAGTGTATTACATGGATAATACACAGAAGGGAGGGACGCAGATGCTGGATTTTTCCGGCCTGGAACTGAATACATCGGAACCTGTATATCTTCAGATTGTGGGCTATGTCAAGCGCCAAATCTTCACAGGGGCGGCAGAACAGGGAAACCCGCTGCCCTCCCGTCGGGAACTGGCGGCGATGCTGAAAATCAACCCGAATACAGTGCAGAAAGCGGTGAGGCTGATGGAAGAAGAAGGATTAGTCACTACGCCGAAGAACTCCGTCAGCATACTCCAATGGAGCGGCAGCGTCTTTTCTGAAATCCAAAAAGAAATGACGGCAGGGTTCGCGGCAGATTTCGTAAAGCATGCCAAAGAAAACGGGCTGACACTGGAAGAAGTGATTCGCCTGCTGCGGCAGGAATGGGAGAAGGGGGAATACTGATGAACAACACATGGAAACTAAGCAACTACCTTTTCAGCTGGTTCTGGAAAAAACGAGGGAAATACATCATCTTGGGCAGCATGGCATGCGGCGCGCTGGAACTGCTCCGGGCGGCATGGGCGCCCAATATACGGAATATGGATTCTTTCTACACGCCAAAATCCTTCCGTTCTTATGATATGGTGATTGACCAAAGCTTCCTTGGACTGATATTCACTGTTGGCTTTCTCCTGCTTCTGCTGGCGTTGTTCCGCCAAATCAGCGATTTTGAGAAGGACAGTAAGGGCATTTACACGCTTTATATGCTGCCCATGAAGCGCAGGGAAGTCTATTGCTCCTTTCTGCTCTCCGGAGCGGCGGCCATTGCGCTGTTCCACCTGCTGTGGCTCGTGCTTGTAACTACGGCGTATTTCCCCATCATGTGGGCGTACCAGAAACTGGCGGCAGAGCAGGTATTCCTTGTCACACAAGGCGTAACGGAAACAGGAATTGACGTTTCCCAGACAAACGGGCTGTTTCTGGCATTCCAGCGGAGCCTTTTCCTGTCCTCGCGCTTTCCTGTCTCTCTCTGGAGCCTTCTCCCGTTTTTGGGGAGCATGGTTCTTGCATTGACAGGCATACTTTTTGCAGGATTTTATCGGGAAAATGCCGCAGTACGCGTATTGATAAGCACAGCATGCTTTATGTTCAGCTTTTTCGTCGGCCCCATGCTGAGAACAATATTCGTCCTCTCTCTTTCTCTGGGCTTCTGGTGGCGCTGCAGTGTAAACAGCTTGGGCGTAGGCATGGCAACCGGGCTGCTCGCCATCGTTGCGGCAGCGGCGATACAGGTTTTTCTGATACGGAAACTGGACAGCAGAAAAAGGCTTTAAAGGAGGCGGGGTTATGGAAAAGAAAAGAAGAAACATCATACTGGAAATTTTTATTTGCACAACCATCGTAACGGCTGTCCTGATAGGATACCTGACAAGCGCGGGGAATAACGGCATATTTGAGATACGCGATTTGGAGGGGGAACGCTCGGAACTGGCGGCATTTTCCTTTGAAGGAACTGCCGGAGATGATGTTCACCAAATCCATTACCGGTGGGAAAACGGGGAACTGACGCGGAAAACATATCCCTGCAACAAGCAGACCATCAGCAACCTGATTGACGCCAATCGGAAAAGTGTAAATCCCCTGAAAAAATATTTCCACACGGAATTATCCCTGACACAATCCCGTCAGGAAACCTTACTGCAAACCGCTCCGGCGGAGGGCTCAAAGCTGGAACCACTCCAAAGCTGGGCAGATGTACCGCCGGAAATCATGGAGGATTACTTTGAAAGGTACAGATACAGGGAAAACCCTTATGGCAATGACGCTTTCCGCGTGCGGGGAACAAAAGCCGAAACCGTTTCTTTCTTTATAAACCTGACATATATGAAAGAAGCCCTCTCCTGGAGCGGAAACAGGAGCTTTGCAACGCCGCTGGGATACAGCCGCGCCTTTACCGGACTGACGCTTTCCGGCGGGCCGTATTACTATCTGCTTTGGGAAGAAAAAGGAAATGAGGACTATTCAGATTTCAGCGAAAATAACATTTGCTACAAAGGGGCAGGTTTGGATTTTCTGACGGCAGATACCGAAAATGCGGTTTACGGCATATTATCCACAAACCATAATGTAACCGGGGAAGTATTCCTGCTGCGTTTCCCGAAAGAAAATATGGCGGTGCATAACCTTACCTACTCGTCGAAAGACATGCCGTACAGCAAAGCTGTCTATGGCGGAGCGGAAACCATCGCAGAATTTGACGTCAATGAGGAAAGCAGCATACTTGCGCTGACACCCTGCGGAGAGGATATGCTCCTGCTCGCGCGGACAGAGGGCGGCGCGCTTTATCTGGAGCTTTACGATTCCGAGGGAACGCTGATTGACAGAGAAAATACAGGAATAGAGGGAATCCTCCACTGGGATGACGCAGAATTTGAGGGGTTGCGCCGGAAGGACAGCGCAATCCTCGGTATCAGAGTCGGCACAAAGGAAGCCCTGGAAAACGATGAAACAATGAGATATGAAAAAAACAGCGACAAATACCTCATAACACAGGAAGGGCTTCTGCGGCTGGACGGCACCGCACACACAAAGTATGCAGATTATAAAGACGGCAAAACGCTGCTGATTGACGCCGTGCAGGAAAATGAAACGCTTGCCATGCGGTATACCTACCGCGATAAAAGGACACAGCTTTCCTTCACCATAAAAGAGGAAGAAACAGAGCAGACACTTTACCGCGGCATACTCGAAACCGATTTTTCGGAGGATTTCAACAAGGAACTGGCGCAAATCAACATTTCCAAACTGGCAGATACATTGGTGGAACAGAAGCCACCCATGCAGGATTTTACATTCACAGTCGGAGAATATTCCCGCAATGTAAATGGGCGGATTCTCCCCCTGGACGACGTTTCGGCATCTGACAGGACATTGTACAACTGGCAGTATTACAGTGTTGAGGAATACGGCAACCACCTTTATTGAGGGGAGGGAAAGAAATGGTTGAAGCAAAAGGAATCTGGTATCTTTACGACGATATGGGTTTTGCGCTGAAAGGCCTGGAGTTTTCCGTTCCGGACGGGCAGATTGTCGGCGTACTGGGCGCAAACGGCGCTGGAAAAACCACCCTGCTGAAAATATTGGCGGGCCTGCTGCCATCGAAGGAAATGAAGTCTGAACCGGTACGGGTATTGATAGACGGAAAGCCCGTACAGGAAAGCTATGGCGAAATCGCCTTTGTCAGCGAAGCCGGAAGCTGGTTCCGCGACTTAACGCCGCAACAGTTCGGGGCGTTCCTGGCGGATTTTTACCCCCATTTCGATATGGCATATTATGAAAAACTGCTGAAATTTTTTGAGCTGGAAGAAAAGCCGGTCAAGACAATGTCAAAAGGGCAGAAAAGCCGGGTCGAGGTGGCGGCGGGCGTGGCAAAACGGACGAAATACCTCATCATGGATGAGCCGTTCCTCGGAAAGGATATGTTCACCCGTCAGGATTTTATGCAGCTTCTGGCAGGCAGCCTGACCGGAGAAGAAACCATATTTATCACAACACATGAAATCAACGAAATTGAAAACTTCATCGACCGCGCGCTTATCCTGCAAAACGGCAAGCTGGCTGCAGATATTATGCTGGATACACTGCGGGAAAGCGGCCACAGCCTGACGGAAAAAATGAAAGAAGTCATGGGATACCGGAAAGACGGCTTTACGGAGTTTTTGCGGACAGGAGAATAAGCGGGACAGATGAAAGAGCAAAAGCCGGAAGGACGTTATCCTCCGGCTTTTTTCTGTCTGCATACAAAGTACTTCCACTTTGCCGCTATTTCCTGCGGTTTTTCTTCGCCGCCGCAAGCCTTTGCGCTGTTCCCGCCGTTTCAGGTGCAGCTTTTTCCTGCGCGGGCGGCTCCGCCTGCTTCGGAACATCTGCCCTGCGTTTCTCTCCGGCAGTTTCAGAAACAGCCGTCTCCTTTCCGGCTTTCTTTGCTTTCGGCTTTTTCAACTGCCCAAACCGCCGTTCCAGCGCGTTTGCCGCTGACGGAAAACGCCTCAGCGCAATATCTGCCAAAAACAGCAAAAGCGCTGCCACCATCAGCGGCACAGACAGCCCCCGGGAAACAAGCCCCCTGTCTGCGTCCTGCGCGAATACGTCCGCGCCGTTTTGCAGCATACGCCCGCCTGCCGCCGCGGCGATTTGCTCCAGCACAGCCGCGCCGTCCCCCTGCATCGTCATATCGTATTCCTTCGGATAGCCGATTGCAAAGCCGATGGTATACCGCGAAGTTTCTCCATCTTTTTTGGCTACGCCAATATTCGCCGTATATACGCCTTCCTGTTCCGTCGGAATGCTTCCTTCATATACACCGGGCGCGCTTGCCCGCAGTTCCGTTTCCCAGCTTTCGCCGTCCGAAGCCGCCA
>CAMQRG010000163.1 GCA_947036475.1 uncultured Clostridia bacterium | reverse complement strand
AGATAGCGTAGCGTCTCGTGGGCTCGGAGATGTGTATAAGAGACAGCAGCAGCAGCTTCGTCCTTGCCCTCTGCCATAATCACAGCAGTCTGCCCTTCCTGCATATTCAAAGCAATCGTGCCCATAATGCTCTTGGCATTGATTCTTTTTTCCTCAATGCTCACCTGAATCTCAGCTTCATACTTCCCTGCGGTCTGTACAAAATAAGCCGCCTGTCTTGCATCTAAGGCCGTTTTGATGGTAACTGATTTTTGTGTCATTTTATTTCACCTTTACCCTCTCTGAGCGTTTCCGCTATATTGCTGATCTTACGCAGCCTATGGTTGACACCCGATTTCCCAACAGGTGCCGCCAGATAGGAACCCAGCTCTTTCAAACTCGTATCAGGATATTTCAAACGCAGGCGTGCAACTTCCTCAAGCTGTTCCGAAAGGCTGGAAAGCCCAATGGTTTCGTCGATATACGCAATATCCTCAAGCTGTTTGACAGCTGCGCCGATTACTTTGTTCAGGTTTGCCGTTTCGCAGTTGACCTTCCGGTTGATGTCATTGCGCATTTCCTTCACAATCCGTACGTTTTCCAGATCCATCAGCGCCACCGGCGCCTCCATTACGTTCAGCAGATCTACAATCTGCTCCCCCTCTTTCAGGTAGACCACAAAATGCTCTTTCCGCTCCACCACCTTCGCATCCAGCCGGAAGGAATTGATCAACTCCTGCAGCTGTTCTGCCGCTTCTCTGTCCGCAAGGACAAATTCAAGGTGATAATTTTTTTTCGGGTCATTTACGGAACCGGCTGCAAGGAACGCGCTGCGGATATAAGCCCTACGGCAGCAGATACTGCCGACAACAGGCGGAAATATACGTTTTTTCAGCTGTTTTTCGCCCTGTTCCGTATCATATAATATCCCCGCAGCGCGAAGAAGTGTTTCCACCTCTCCAGACTCCCGCATCACAAGGGAATACACCCTTGTTTTCCGGTTTCTGCGGCTGCTGCGAACAGATATATCAACATTTATATTAAAAGTATTTCGCAATAATGTAAAGCACTTTTTCGCGACGTCAAAATTCTCCGTCTGTATTTTTAACCAAAAATAATCTCCAGGAACGGCCGTCTGTCCACAGATATTTACAAACGCTGCAATCTCCGCAATATCGCAGTGTCGCCCATTTCCAAAATGAGCGGATAACTCGCTTTTAACCTTAGACGAAAATGACAAATTTGTCCCTCCCTCCCGTCGGTTTCCGGTATGGCGGCGGCAAGGATTTTCAGCCTCCCTTACCGCTTGTTCCGCGCATCCTTTTCAATGTCATTATGCTTCAGAAGCATTGTATGCTGTGCCTCTTTCAGCGCGGCATACAGGGCATTTGCCAGTGTAACGGAGCGGTGCTTTCCGCCCGTGCAGCCGATGCTGATAATCAGGTTGCTCTTGCCCTCCTTGATATAATGCGGAATCAGAAATTCCACCATATCTACCAGCTTTCCGAGAAAGACCCTGCTCTCCTCAAAACTCATAACATAATCGCTGACCGGTTTATCGTTGCCCGTCAGTTCTTTCAACTCCTGAATGTAAAACGGGTTTGGCAGAAACCGCACGTCAAACACCAGATCGCTGTCCACCGGAATACCGTATTTGAAGCCAAAGGAACATACTGTGATGACAAGGCTCTCAAATGCGTGATTTTCCAGAAAAATGCCGTTAATCTGTTCTTTCAGCTCTCTTGTCAGGGTATTACTGGTGTCGATGATATAAGATGCCTTTTTCTTGACCTCTTTCAGTATTTCCCGCTCCATCTGGATACCTTCACCGATGGAGCCGCCGCGTGAAAGAGGGTGGCTGCGGCGGGTTTCTTTATAGCGTTTCATCAGCACCTGTTCCGAAGCCTCCAGAAAAAGGATTTCGTATTCATAGCCTTTTTCCTGCATTTCAGAAAGCACCTCAAACAAATCATTAAACAGCTTTCCGCCGCGGATATCCATACCAACTGCGGCCTTTTCGATTTCGCCGCCCTGCTCATAGCAGAGTTCCGCAAATTTCGGCAGCAATGCCGGCGGGATATTGTCCACGCAGAAAAAACTGATATCTTCCAAAAATTTTAACACCGACGACTTACCCGCGCCGGACATACCCGTTACGATTACAAACCGCATTTCCACCGCCTGCCTTTCTTTTGTGTTTATCAGACCCTGGGGACGCTTTCCCCAAACCCTTGACCCGATCGCCGTCACACATTCGCGTAACGGGATAATATAAAAAACATATCTGTTATTTATGCTTAATGATTTCTCAAAAACCATACCCCTTCCCAGCTGTGCTTTACGCCAACCGGAGCCGAGACCATAGCCCTCATGGTCTTTACGTCTTTTACTCCTCGCCCACAATTTTAACTTCCGTTTCCAGCCTTACGCCAAACTTTTCCTCAACCGTCCTCTGACAGAAAGCAATCAATTCCAGCATTTCCCCTGCCGTTGCGTTTCCGGTATTGATAAGGAAACCCGCGTGTTTCTCCGATACCTGTGCCCCGCCGATGGTCTTGCCCTTCAGTCCGGCGTCCTGTATCAGCTTGCCCGCGAAGTACCCTTCCGGCCGCTTGAACGTACTGCCTGCGCTCGGATACTGCAAGGGCTGTTTTTCCCGTCTTTGTTCCGCCAGCTCTGCCATACGCGCCTGTATCGCCTGTGGCTCGCCCCGTTCCAGCCGGAATCTCGCACCCAGCACAATATCGCCGCGTTCCGCAAGGCTGCTGTGCCGGTAGGAAAGCCCCAGCTGTTCCACAGGCAGCGTTTCCCGCCGCAAATCCCGCGTCAGCACGTCCACGCTTTCCAGCACGTCTTTCATTTCGCCGCCATACGCACCTGCATTCATTATCACCGCACCGCCGATGCTCCCCGGTATCCCCGAAGCAAACTCCAGTCCGGTCAGCCCTGCCTCTGCTGCCTTTGCCGCAGCAGCTGAAAGCAGTGCGCCGCCCTCGGCATACAGCGCTGTACCGTCCGTTTCCAGCGCAGACATGCGTCCGGAAAGCTGAATTACAGCCCCGCGTATGCCTTTATCCCGTACCAGCAGGTTACTTCCGTTGCCAAGGATGAAAACGGGAATTTCATGCTGCCGCAGTATCAGGATTGTTTCCGCAAGCTGTCCCGCGTTTTCCGGCGTCAGAAACAGTTCCGCTGGTCCGCCGATACGAAATGACGTATGCGCTTTCATCGGTTCTTCCAGCCGCACCGCACTGCTGCCCAACACGCCGCGCAGTTCCTCTATTGCCTTTTTCATGCCGTCACCCCTTTTTGTTCTGCTCCAATCTCTGGGCAAGTTCCTTTGCCGTATGTTGTCCCATTTTTTTCTGCCGGTTTGCAATCGCCGCCGATTCACAGATAACAGCCACGTTCCGCCCCGGGCGTATGGGAATGGTATTACAAAGCACTTTATTCCCCAGTATTTCAATATATTCCTCATCAAGCCCAAGCCTGTCAAAGCTGCCTGCAAGACCGTCCCACGTCTGCAATTTTATAATCAGGTCAATGGATTTTTCCCACTTCACCGCGCTGATGCCGAACAGTTCCTTTACATTGATTAAACCAATCCCGCGCAGTTCAATCAGATAGCGTATCAGCTCCGGGCAGGTGCCAATGAGCGTTCTGTCCGCAATTTTCTTGATTTCCACCGCATCATCTGCAATCAGCCTGTGCCCGCGCTTAATCAGTTCCAGCGCAGCTTCGCTCTTGCCAATTCCGCTCGGCCCTATAATCAATACGCCTTCGCCGTAGATATCTACCAATACACCATGCATCATCACTCTGTCCGCCAGTTCTTTTCGCAGCCAGAATATGATTTCCGCCGCAAAATCCGTTGTCGTCTGCGTTGTACGGAATATCGGAACATCGTATTTCCTGCCGTACTCTATCATTTCAGGGAAGATTTCCAGATTTTTGCAGACAATCAAACAGGGGATATGGTATTCAAACAGATAGCAGATGGCCTCCCGCCTTTTTTCGGGCGCGAGGCTCTCCAAAAAACTATGCTCCACCCGCCCGATGATTTGAAGCCGGTCGTTGTCAAAACGCTCATAAAACCCTGCCAGCTGCAGCGCCGGACGGTTGACTTCCTTGCGGGTAATGCACCGCTTTTCCAGATTGATTTCCGGCAGTATATTTTCCAGATGGAAAACCTCTACAATTTTTTTCAGTTCCGCGCAATACATTGCGTCCTCCTTTCCATGGGGAATCCGGGTTTATTTCCTATGCCAAGCCGTTTCATACAGCTTACAAAATCTTACCTCAACAGGCCTTTCTTCCGCATTTTCCGTTTCGTACGTCCAATCGGAAACGCTGATGGAAAATGAGTTCGTCAATTTTTCGTATTCCGGGGTAGCAGAAGTAAAGCCGCTCCTGTATTTTTCAATCGGTTCGGTGCTCAGTGCGGTTTTGGAATAAAGAAACATCAGCGACGGAATAGACTGCCTCCATGTGCCGCCGTCCAAAACGGTATAGAATGGTGAAAGGAAATGTCCTTCCCCTTTTTTGAAATCATACGTT
>CAMQRG010000162.1 GCA_947036475.1 uncultured Clostridia bacterium | reverse complement strand
CGTTCGAGGAAAAGGGCGAGTTTCAAGGCTTTTTCAAAAGCCATAGCACTGCGCAGCAGCATCCCTTCGGGACGGTTCGCAAAGCGAACTGCTTAGAGCGAGTCCCTTTATACCAACAGTTCCTCAAAAAAGGCTTGAAGGCGTAGCCTGAGCCTTTTTTGATGCACAGAAGGGCATGGGGAGGTATCTCCATGCCCTTAATGTTTTCCGGTTTCAGCCGATATGTATAATATAGGGCGCAGATGGGGGCGCCACCGTCCGCCGCCCTGTTTTTTGGAATGCGTCCCGCACGCAGAGCGGCGCGGGAACAGGCTTTCAAGAAAGGAGCTGATATTTATGGCAGTAAACGGAATCGGATATGGATATTATGGCAATTCTTACGGCATCAACAACATATCTGCGCTTTACAGGAAACAGCTGCAAAACGCGGCACGTGTAAACCGTTCCTCTGCTGTGAGCCGCTCCAATGTGACCCGATATCTGGATAAGAGCAGCAGTAATTTTCTGAAAACATATAACAGCAGTATGTCCTCCCTGATGACGAGTGCGAATAACCTGCGCGCGGGCAACGCGGCAGGGGTCTGGAATAAGACCGCCGTTTCGTCTTCGGAGCCTTCTGTGCTGGATATTAAGCAGAATTACCGCATGAATTCGCCGGATACCTATGAGGTAGATGTAAAACAGCTTGCCACAGGGCAGACAAATGTTTCCAACGGCATGACGGCAAAAGATTTTGCCGCATCTGACGCCGCTTTCTCCATTTCCGGGCCGAATGGCTCCTTCTCGGTTGACGTGAAGGCTTTGGATACAAACGGAAATGCGAAAACAAACGGGCAGATGCTGACGGAAATAGCCGATGTTGTGAATAAAAGCGGCATTGGAGTTAAGGCATCCATTTCCACAAAAGATGGTGTTTCTGAGATTTCCTTTGCTTCGGAAAAAACGGGCAAAGACAACGCTTTCAAAATCGAAGGGGATTTCGCAAAAGAGAACGGATTTGACAAGGTTTCCGAACAGGCAGCCAACGCGGAATATACCGTAGCGAAAAACGGCCAGGCAGAAAGAACGTATTCTTCTGCGGAGAATAAGGTCGATCTGGATTACGGCAGAATGAGCGCGACGCTCAAGACCACCGGAAAATCTACGGTTTCGGTCGGTGCGGACAGAGATGGCATTGTTTCTTCCACAAAAAACCTTGTGAAGCAGTACAATGATACGCTGAACATGCTGCATGAAAATGCGGACAGGGGCTTTGGCGTGCAGAGACAGCTTGATAACATGCTGAATACGCCTGTCTCCGAAAAATCCATGAACCAGCTGGGTATTTCCAGGGATAAAGACGGCTACCTCAAAATTGATGAGGATAAGCTGCGCGACAGCCTGAAAACGAATCCTCAGCAGACAAAAGAACTGCTCGGCGGCTCTTTCAGTTTTGCGCAGGGGCTTTTCGATGACGGTAGACAGGGGCTTTCGCAGTCCGGCGCGTCGCTCATTCAGAACGATATGCAGACGGCACAGCAGAACAGCTTCAACAATATGTTCAACCTGATGGGAATGTACAGCCGTTCCGGCGCGTACACCATGTCAAATTTCTTTACGCTTGGCAATTATATCAATGTGCTCGTATAAACGGCATACAGATGTGATACGCCATGGGGGACGGCGCCGTTCCCCATTTTTGGTATGCGGCAGTCTGTATAATTTGATGCATAAATGTATAGCGTTTTGTATGCGGACGAAATGCAGACAGTTAAAAAAGCTGTATATGACTTCAAGTAAATTTAATTATAGTAAATAATGCCAGAAAAAGTTGCAGGAAAATTGACTTTTTGTGGCTTTTTTTGTGCTGCGGGAAAAAATTCGCACGTATGGCTGCGAATGTTCCAAAATTGTATAAATATACATATTTTTATTGACTTTATACGCAAAAAGAATATAATGGAATCAATAAAGCAGTCAATTTGGATAAAGAAAGGGTTAGCCTATGAAACATACGGTTTATATTGACGGGCAGGCGGGGACAACGGGATTGCAGCTGCGGCACAAGCTGGAGCGGCATGACGGGGTGGAACTTCTGCTCATCAGAGAAGAAAAAAGGAAGGACGAGGCCGAACGGAAACGGCTGATGAACAGTGCGGAGGTGGTGTTTCTCTGTCTGCCAGATGATGCGGCGAGGGAGGCGGTGAAGCTGGTAGAGAACCCGCATACCTGCATCATTGACGCGAGCACAGCGCACCGCACACACCCTGACTGGGCGTACGGGTTTCCGGAACTTTCCGCAGTGCACAGGGAGAAAATTGCGCAGTCCAGGCGCATTGCGAATCCCGGCTGCCATGCTACAGGGTTTATTGCGGCGGTTTACCCGCTTGTTGCAATGGGAGTTATCGGCAAGGACTACCCATTGACGGCGCACAGCCTGACAGGATACAGCGGCGGCGGGAAGGCGATGATTGCCGAGTATGAAGCGGCGGAACGGCCGTTTACATTTGACAGCCCGAGGCAGTACGGGCTGAGCCAGCAGCACAAGCACCTGCCGGAAATGCAGCATGTAACGGGAATTGATGCGCCGCCGGTGTTTATGCCGATTGTCTGCAATTTTTACAGCGGTATGGCGACATGTGTGCCGCTGATTGCGTCTTTATTCCGGAAGAAGATTAGCAAGGCGGAGCTTTTGGGCATGCTTGCGGAGTATTACAGGGGCGCGGGTCTGGTCGGCATCGGGCAGGAGGAAAGCGGATTCCTTGCGGCGAACCCGCTGCGGGACAGCAACCGGCTGGAGCTTTACTTAGAGGGGAACGACGAGCGCATGACGCTGGTGAGTGTATTTGATAACCTTGGCAAAGGTGCGTCCGGCGCGGCGGTACAGAACATGAACATTGTACTGGGGCTGGAGGAAACGACAGGGCTGGTGTGAAACGGAAAGACCTTGGGGGCTTTGCCCCCAATACCCCCACAAGGGACAACGTCCCTTGACCCTTTTTTGCAAAAACTACGTTTTTGCAGGGCAGAACGGGGAGATATTTTATAAAATACGAAAGAATGACAATATACAAGGGGGATAAAACAAATGAAGAAGATTTCAGGCGGCGTGACTGCACCGAAAGGCTTTACGGCAGGCGGTATACACTGCGGCGTAAGAGGAAGCAGTACAAAAAAAGATTTGGCGATGATTTACAGCGAAGCGCCCTGTACGACGGCGGCTGTGTATACACAAAACAAAGTATATGGTGCGCCGATTACTGTGACGCGCGCGAATATTGCTGACGGCAGGGCACAGGCGATGATTTGCAACAGCGGCAACGCCAACACCTGCAACGCGGACGGCGTGGAAAAAGCGGAAAAGATGTGTGAACTGGCAGGAGCCGCTTTAGGGCTTTCCGCAGGCGATATCATTGTCGCATCTACGGGGGTCATTGGGCAGGTGCTGCCAATGGAACCGATTGAAAAAGGCATTGCTGCGCTTGCGCCCCTGCTTTCTGCGGAAGGCGGCACAGATGCGGCGGAGGCCATTATGACAACAGATACAGAGGCGAAGGAAGAAGCCTGTGAAATAGAGATTGGCGGGAAAACTGTGCGGATTGGCGCGATGGCTAAGGGAAGCGGCATGATTCACCCCAATATGGCGACAATGCTGGGATTTCTGACAACAGACGCGGCGATATCGGCGGAGCTTTTGCAGAAAGCATTGAAGCTGGCGGTAGACGATACGTTTAACATGGTGAGTGTGGACGGGGACACGTCTACAAACGACATGGTTGCTGTGCTGGCGAACGGCATGGCGGGCAATGCGCCGATTACGGAGGAAGGGCCGGAATTCGAGCTGTTCCTGTCGGTAATTCGGGAAATCTGCACGAGCATGGCGAAGAAAATCGCCGGAGATGGCGAGGGCGCGACGAAGCTGGTGGAGTGTACGGTAACAGGTGCGCCAAGTCTGCCGCTGGCGAAGGCGGTTGCAAAATCCGTCATTACGTCCAGCCTGACAAAAGCGGCGATGTTCGGGGCAGATGCGAACTGGGGGCGTATCCTCTGCGCCATTGGATATACAGAGGGTGACTTTGCTGTGGATACCATACGGGTAGATATTTCTTCTGCAAAGGGGAGTATACTGGTCTGCGAAAATGGCGCGGGCGTGGCGTTTGACGAGGACAGGGCGAAAGAAATTCTTTTGCAGGAAGAAATCCATATTGAGATTGGCATGGGGCAGGGAGACGCGCAGGCAACGGCATGGGGCTGTGACCTGACGTACGACTATGTGAAGATTAACGGAGATTACAGGACTTAAGACCGCGGGACGCTGTCCCGCACCCTGCCCGCTTTCTTGGAAGAAAGCGGGGCAAAGAACTTTATTGCCGCCGCATTTCATGCGGCGGGGAGATAACGTATTTAGATACTGAAGATAATTGTTTCCGCAAGAGGCAAAAGACCTCAGGGTTTAGAACTTATCCATAAATAAGATACGTGCAGATTGCACAGTCAGATTTTTCGGCAGGCAAGGAGCTTTTCAGGACTTAAGACCGCAGGACGCTGTCCCGCACCTGTCTCTTATACACATCTGACGCTGCCGACGACTCCTTACGTGT
>CAMQRG010000161.1 GCA_947036475.1 uncultured Clostridia bacterium | reverse complement strand
TGGAAGGATGGACATTTTATGGATAAATTGGTTGTGAAGGGCCGGAACCGGCTGAAAGGCGAGGTTACCGTCAGCGGAGCGAAAAACGCGGCGGTAGCGGTGATTCCGGCGGCGGTGATGGCTGGCGGGGTCAGCGTACTGGAAAACCTTCCCTGCATTGAGGACGTGCGGAACCTCTGCGCAACGATTGAAAAAATAGGCGGAAAATGCACATATCTGGATAAGCATACCGTAAAAATTGACTGTAGTCAGGGCGTTGCCTATCAGGCGGATTTCGAGGAGGTGCAGCAGCTGAGAGCCTCCTATTATCTGTTGGGGGCTTTGCTGGCGCGGTATAAACAGGCGGAGGTGGCAATGCCGGGGGGGTGTAATTTCGGCAAACGCCCGATAGACCTGCATTTGAAGGGCTTCCGTGCGCTGGGTGCTGTGGTGATGGAAGAAAACGGCGTGATCAAGGCGCGTGCGGAGCATTTGAAAGGTGCGTCTATTTATCTGGATCAGGCAAGTGTGGGCGCAACAATCAATATCATGCTTGCTGCAAGCATGGCAGATGGTGTGACGACCATTGAAAACGCTGCGAAGGAGCCGCATGTCGTAGATACCGCCAACTATCTGAATATGATGGGCGCGAATATCAAGGGCGCGGGTACAGATGTGATTCGTATTAAAGGTGTGGAATCCCTGACAGGGGCGCAGTATACCATTATCCCCGATCAGATTGAGGCTGGAACATATATGATTGCGGCGGCAATTACGGGCGGCGATGTTCTGGTGAAAAATATTATCCCGAAGCATATGGATTCGCTGACGGCAAAGCTGGACGAAATGCATGTAAAAGTAGATGAGGGCGATGATTCCATACGTATCATTGCGGATACGCCGTTGCAGGCGGTTAACGTAAAAACAATGAGCTATCCCGGGTTTCCGACGGATTTGCAGCCGCAGATTGCCGCACTGCTGAGTGTATGCGGCGGGCGGAGTGTGCTGACGGAAAACGTCTGGGATAACCGCTACCAATACATAGATGAACTGCGTAAACTGGGCGCGAAGGTGGAAATCAACGGCAGGATTGCGGTGATTGACGGCATCGACCATTTTACAGGCGCAGAGGTTCGTGCGACAGACCTGCGTGCCGGTGCGGCGATGATTCTTGCCGCGCTTGCGGCGGAGGGCGAAACGGTGATTGACGGCGTGCGCTATATCGACCGCGGATATGAGGACGTGGAATATAAATTGCAGGAGATGGGCGCGGATATCCGGCGTATCAAAGGCTGAGGAGGCGGAAACATGCTGCGGCATGCTGTTCATAAGGACGAAAAAGCGGCATATGAGCTGATTTGCGATATGGAGCAGACAAAGCTGGACGAAACGCTATTTCATGAGATTTTCTGCGGACAGCAGGAAAATCCTGCATACTGTCCTTTGGTTTATGAAACGGCGGAGGACGGTGTAATCGGTTTTTTGAACCTGCGTATGGAAAGACAGCTGCACCACTGCGGGCGTATCGCGGAGGTGATGGAACTGGCTGTGGCGGAAGGATACAGGAGCCGCGGGATTGGACGTGAGTTATTCCGCGAGGCATGCCGGCAGGCGAAGGCGCGGGAATGCGTGCAGATGGAGGTCTGCTGCAACCGGCTGCGGCTGGACGCGCACAGGTTTTACGAGCGCGAAGGCATGAAAAAGTATCATTTCAAGCTGACGATGAATCTGGCAGGGGAAACGGCGGCGGAGAACCGGCTGGGGATATGATGGGAAAAACTTGAGGGCTTTGGTCTGCACTCCGTTCCGGTCGGCGCTAAACGAGCCTCTACCGGAGGCTCAGCGCCCTCAAACGCCCACAAGCCCTTTGAAAAGGGCTTGACCCCAAACTTTGTTTTTCCGCCGCGCGTATGCGCGGCGGGTAAAGGGTCAAAGGACGCCGTCCCTTGCGGGGGTTGGGGCAGGGCCCCAAGGTTTTAAGGTCTGAGAAGGAGTTTGCCATGGAGTTTTGTACGATTGCCAGCGGGAGCAGCGGCAACAGCACATATATTGGAACGGAATACACCAAAATATTGATTGACGCGGGAATCAGCGGCAAGCGCATACAGGACGCGCTGGGGCAGCTGGAAATCTCCGGCGAGGATATTGACGCACTGTTCCTGACCCATGAACATATAGACCATATACAGGGCGCGGGAGTCATTTCCCGCCGTTTTCATGTGCCGATTTATGCAACAGAGGAAACCTGGGCGGCAATCGGCGACAGCCTCGGGAAAATTGCGCCGGACAACAAACGCTACGTTTACCCCGGCGAAGTCTGCGCGGTGAACGATATCCGCGTACGTCCGTTTTCCATACCGCATGACGCGGCGGAGCCTGTGGGCTATAACGTGATGGCGGAGGACCGTAAAGCCACGCTGGCGACAGATATTGGACATGTGACCGATGAAATCTGTGAAGCGCTGGCGGACAGCGATATCCTTCTGCTGGAGGCAAATCACGATGTGGAAATGCTGAAAAAAGGCAGCTATCCACGCTTGCTGAAAGAGCGGATATTAGGTGAGAACGGCCATCTTTCCAACCATACAGCGGGGGAGCTGCTTTCCTCAGTTATGAGCGGCAGGCTGAAACACGTTTTTCTGGGGCATCTGAGCAAGGACAATAATACACCGGATCTGGCATATGGGACTGTGGAACGCATCTTGTGGGAGCACCATATTCAGAATGGGCGGGACCTGCGGCTGGACCTGGCGGGGCGCTCGGCAGTCGGACGCAGGGTGTTTGTATAGGAGGCTGTGATGAAGGTAACGGTCATTTGCGTAGGCAAATTAAAGGAAAGCTACTGGCGGGACGCTGTGGCGGAATATACGAAGCGGCTGGGGCGGTATCATAAGCTGGAAATTGTGGAACTGCCAGACGAGAAAACGCCGGAAAGCATGAGCCCTGCGCAGGAGGAAGAAGTGAAACGGCGGGAAGGCGAACGGATACTGAAAGCATTGAAGGAAGACGCGTTTGCCGTTGCGCTGGCTGTGGAGGGCAGGCCGCTTTCCTCGGAAGAACTTGCGGCATTTCTGGAGAAAAAGACAGTGGAGGGGACGAGTCATATCGCGTTTTTAATCGGCGGCTCTCTGGGGCTTTCGCCGGAAGTGATGCGGCGGGCGGATTATGCGTTGAGTTTTTCGCGCATGACGTTCCCACATCAGATGATGCGCGTGATACTGCTGGAACAGATTTACCGCGCGGAACGCATACGGCGGGGGGAACCGTACCATAAATAAAAGGAGCTGGGGAAATGCAGGGAACCAGAAAAGGGGAAATAAAAGAGTTATTGTACAGGCTTTGTTCGGCGGTTGGTTTTATATGTTCGTCAGCCGTAGTCATTCCGCCTTATTTTGAAGCGGCGGAATACAGGAAGTTTTTTGATGCTCCGGCGGCGGAAATCCTTGCGGAGCATCGTGCGGAAAAGACAACTTGGAGCAGTACAACCCATATATATCATACCCCTGATGGGACATTTGACGGGGAAAGCTTTGATGTGCGTTGGCTGAACGGGTGCAGGCCTGCGGAAACACTGGACGCTGGAGCAGACGCCGCGCTGGAATGGACGGGTAAACGCCGCGTTGGGTTTGTAAGGTTTCTGCTGGAAAACAGTGAAACGGGTGAAATCCTGGAGCCTGCGTTTGAGGGGGAGCACACCCTTCCACTGCCGGAAGGGGAGTATCAAATGTATTTGGTGGGGAAACATTTTTGTGGCAGGCTGGAATTTTCAGGAGAGAATTTACAGGCAGAAAGGGATTGAGCCGCAGTGAAAAGCAGAAAATGAAAATGGGAAAAGCGTGCGGCGGAATGAATCCACAGCACGCTTTATTTTTTGCAATATCAGCCCTTCAAAAGCTGTTCCAATACAGGAAGGCTGGCAAGATATTTATTTTCAAACGGCTTCTGCCCGACAAACACTAATATCCCAAACAGCCCGATTAGGAATGTACCGGTCAGCGCGGCAAGGTTCCGCGCGCGCGGCGGCTGAATCCCCTGCCGGATCAGCGCGGAAACAAGGGAATGTTCCAGCTGATGCAGGTATTCGGGGCATTGGGACGGAGACTGCTCTGCCAGAACGCCGGAAGGCTCAAATATCATGCGGATAATCAGCCGCGCAGAGGTATCCTCCGCATCTGTCAGGCGTTTCTGCATGGCAAGCACAAAGGACTGCAAAAGCGCGAAGGGCGGCTCGTCCTTGGCGAAAAAGCGGGAAAGATACTGACATTCCTGCGCGGAAACGCTTTCGGCAACGGCGCGGAACAAATCTTCCTTGCTTTTGAAATGGGAATAAATCGTCTGCTTTTTTACGCCGCTTTCTTCGGCGATAAAGGAAAGAGAAGTATTTTCATAACCGTATTTTGAAAAAAGAATCTGCGCCTGCGCCTGAATCTCATTTGCACCCATGATGTTCCTCCTGTTCTGAATCTTCCGGCGGCATTGCGCCGCGTCACAGTATGAGCGATCATTTCTTTAGATCATGTCTTTCTCTTATGTACGTTTCATATCCTTTGTATGACAAATACACAGGCCAGTTCCGCACCGGGCAGAGCCTGTTCACATTCTCCGGGGAGCAGT
>CAMQRG010000160.1 GCA_947036475.1 uncultured Clostridia bacterium | reverse complement strand
CGCGATGGTCGGCGGGGCGATGGCGGCGATTTCGCTCCGTGTCGGCGGCATCGGCATCATGAACAACATGCTGGTATCTGTAACGGAAAGAACAAGGGAAATCGGTATCCGAAAAGCCCTTGGCGCGCAGACGCGGGACATTATGATACAATTCCTGATTGAAGCGGCGGCGATATCTGCGGCGGGCGGCGCAATCGGTACGGCGCTGGGCATATCTATTGTTGCGCTGGGCGGCATGGCGTTTGGAATTGGCGTTGTTGTCAAGCCTGCTGTTGTGGCGTTGGCGGTATCGTTCTCGGCTGTGGTCGGGCTTGGTTTCGGGCTTTATCCCGCAAGGAAAGCGGCGAAGAAAGACCCTGTTGAAGCTTTGCGGTACGAATAACTTTTTGGCAAGGGGGCGTGGTACAGGAGGTTTTATTTATGAAGAAAAAGATACTGGGCGGAATAGGCGTTATTGTTTTGGCGGCAGTATGTGTCTGCGGGTTCCTTTTTTCAGGGGCAGGCAGCAAATACTATTATACGCAGATTGACAACAGCTTTTTAGAACTGATGGAGCCGGACGGCGGCGTGATTGATTTCAGCGGCGGAATGGATTTGAAGTATACCTTATTGTCCTATGATGAGAATGGAAAGGGAAAAGATATTTCGTTTGGAACGACGAGGGAACTGAAGGAGGACGCCTTTCTCTGCCTGACGGTTATGCCGGTCCGCGGCGTTGTGGAATGGAGAGAAGTTCAGTATGAGGAACTGCCGGAGTCGGTCCGGAATCAATATGATATGACGGAATGAAAGTGTTCAGGGCTTCTGTTCTGTACCCAGTAAAATGTGAAAGTTTTGATATGTCTGCACCCCCGGAAAACGGGGGTGTTTTTGTGCGTTTTTGCGGCGAAAGGACTGCGTTTTTTCGTTATTATGCCGAAAATCAGTAGGATTTCCGCTTTTGTTTTTCTGTTTTGGCGGCAGGAATTGTGCAAATATTCTTTGTTTGGTGGAAAAAATATGCTATACTTAGTAATTGAAAAAAGATTCCAGCTGAAAAAATGAAGGAGGTGCGGATTTGGAACAGGACGAGAAAACATTGGAAAATAAGCCGTTTGCGCACCTCCATGTGCATACGGAATACAGCCTTTTGGACGGCTCCGCGAAAATCAGGGAGCTTGTGGCGCGGGCGAAAGAGCTCGGTATGGACAGCATTGCCATTACAGACCATGGCGCGATGTACGGCGCGATTGATTTTTACGAGGCGGCGCAGGAGGCGGGCATAAAACCCATTATTGGCTGTGAGGTTTATGTGGCGGCGGGGTCGCGGCTCGTAAAGGAAGGCAAGGGCGGCGGTTATTATCACCTTGTGCTTTTGGCAGAAAATAATGAAGGCTATCAGAACCTCGTTAAGCTGGCGTCCTATGGCTTTTTGGACGGTTTTTATTACAAGCCGCGCATTGATAAGGAACTGCTGCGGAAATACCATAAGGGGCTGATTGCTTCCAGCGCGTGCCTTGCGGGTGAAGTGGCGCGGAATGTGCTTACGGTTTCTTATGAAAAGGCGAAGGAGGCCGCTCTGGAATATCTGGAAATTTTCGGGGAAGGCAATTTCTTTCTGGAATTACAGGACCATGGCATGAGGGAGCAGAAGCAGGTCAACAGCGCCCTGCTGCGCATGAGTAAAGAAACGGGAATCCCGCTGATTGCGACAAACGACAGCCATTATATTTACAAAGAGGACGCGGAACCGCATGATATCCTGCTTTGTATTCAGACAGGCAAAACCATACTGGACGAGGACAGGATGCGCTATGAGGGCGGGCAGTTTTATGTGAAAAGCCCTGAAGAAATGTATGGGCTGTTTTCCTACGCACCGGAGGCGTGTGAGAATACGGCGAAGATTGCAGAACGCTGCAACGTGACGTTTACATTCCATGAGCTGAAGCTGCCGCAGTTTGGTGTGCCGGAGGGCAAAGATGCTGTGGGCTATCTGCGTGAACTCTGCTACGAAGGTTTCCGAAAGCATTATCCTGAGCCAAAGCCGGAGTGGGAAGAACGTCTGGAATATGAGCTTGCCACGATTCAAAACATGGGTTTTGTGGATTATTTCCTGATTGTGTGGGATTTTATCAAATATGCGAAGGACCATGGCATCAGTGTGGGACCGGGGCGCGGTTCTGCGGCGGGCAGCATGGTTTCCTACTGCCTTTCTATTACAACGATTGACCCTGTTAAATACAGCCTGATTTTTGAGCGGTTTTTGAACCCGGAACGCGTGAGCATGCCGGATATTGACGTGGATTTCTGCTACGAAAGGCGGCAGGAAGTTATTGACTATGTTATTGAAAAATATGGCGAGGACCATGTAGCGCAGATTATTACATTCGGGACGATGGCGGCACGTGCGGTCATCAAAGATGTAGGGCGCGCGCTGGCAATGCCCTATGCCGATGCTGACCGAATTTCCAAAATGATTCCCCGCATACAGGGGCAGAATATTACTATCGACGCGGCGATGGAAATGAATCCGGATTTGAAAGAGGCGTACGAAAATGAGGAGGATACGAAACGGCTGATTGATACGTCTAAGCGTTTGGAAGGACTGCCGCGCCATTCCTCCACACATGCGGCGGGTGTTGTAATCTGCAAAGCCCCTGTTATGGATTTTGTGCCGCTGAGTGCGAATGACGGGCAGGTCAATACGCAGTATGCGGCGGGACTTTTGGAAAAGCTGGGCCTGCTGAAAATGGACTTTCTTGGTCTGCGGACACTGACGGTTATTCGGGGTGCGGTAGAGGAAATTGAGTGGAATCATGGGATAAAGGTGGACATTGATAATCTGCCGATGGACGATCCGGCGGTGTATGAGATGGTGAGCCAGGGGAAAACGGACGGCGTATTCCAGCTGGAAAGCCCGGGAATGAAGCAGTTCCTGAGGGAATTGCAGCCAAGGAATTTCGAGGACTGGATTGCGGGAATCGCGCTTTACCGCCCGGGGCCAATGGATTTTATCCCGACTTACTGCGCTGTAAAAAACGGCTTGCGGAAAATACAGTATACGCATGAAAGCCTGAAACCGATACTGGAAAATACCTACGGCTGTATCATCTATCAGGAACAGGTTATGCAGATTGTACGGGATTTGGCAGGTTACAGTCTTGGGCGGAGTGACTCGGTGCGCCGCGCGATGAGCAAAAAGAAAGCCTCTGTGATGGCGGAGGAACGGAAGATATTTGTTTACGGCGATGGAAAAGATATTCCCGGCTGTGTGAAAAACGGTATCCCTGCGGAAAAAGCGGAAAAAATATTCGATGAAATGACGGATTTCGCGAAATATGCTTTCAATAAGAGTCATTCTGTCTGCTACGCTGTGGTGGGCTACCAGACGGCATGGTTGAAACGCTATTATCCTGTTGAGTTTATGGCTGCGCTCATGACGAGTGTGATGGATAAGGCGGATAAGGTTTCCGGCTATGTGGAGGAATGTAAGAAGATGGGCATTGCTCTCCTGCCGCCGGATATCAATGAGGGGTTTGGTCCGTTTTCCGTTTCGGAAGGAAAAATCCGCTTCGGGCTTTCCGCAATTAAAAATGTCGGGAGCAGCGCGGTGGACCTGCTTGTGCGGGAGCGGGAGAAAAACGGTCCATTTCAGTCCATGACGGATTTCTGCGGGCGCATGGACGGTGGTGAATGGAACAAGCGGAGTATTGAAAGCCTGATAAAAGCGGGCGCCATGGATTCTCTGGGCGGTCTGCGCAGCCAGTACATGGCAGTATATAAAGGCATTATGGACGGCATTGGGCAGGCAAAAAAGAACAACATTGAGGGACAGATGAACCTGTTTGATATTGCGGGGGACAACAGTTTCCAGAAAACAGATGACCTGCCAAAGCTGAAGGAATTCCTGCCGAAAGAACGGCTTGCGATGGAGCGGGAGGTTCTGGGAATTTATGTCAGCGGGCACCCTCTGGCGGGATATGAGGAGCGGTTTGGCAGGAAGGTCAGCTGCACCAGTCTCAGTTTCCAGAAAACGGAGGATGATGAGGAAAGCCGGATTGAGGAAGGGGCAAAAGTCATCATCGGCGGCATGGTGATGGGGGTTTCCGTAAAATATACCAGAAAGAACGAAAAGATGGCGATTGTAATGCTGGAGGATTTCCATGGTGCAATCGAAACGCTGTTTTTCCCAAAGGCGTATGAGCGGTACGGCATGTATTTGAAAGATGAGGAAGTGCTGCTGGTGCGCGGGCGCGCGAACGTTTCGGCGGACGGCAAGGCGAATGTGATTGCGGATTCGGCAGAGATTTTGGAGCTGGACGGTGAGGAAGTGCCGAAATCGCTCTGGCTGAAAATGGCAGTGGGGGGAAAGGTAACGGCTGCACAAATCAAGGAGGTTCTGGCGGCGCACAAAGGTGACATTCCCGTATATATTTATCAGGAGGAAACGAAGCAGAAGATGAAGGCGGAACGGCAGTTCTGGGTGACATGGGAGGAACCGCTCAGGAAGGAGCTTGCGCATTTGCTGGGCGAGAAAAACGTTGCAGTGAAATATTAGTTTTTGGGGATTCTGCCCCATACACCGCCTGTCTCTTATACACATCTCCGAGCCCACGAGACGCTACGCTATCTC
>CAMQRG010000159.1 GCA_947036475.1 uncultured Clostridia bacterium | reverse complement strand
ACGTAAGGAGTCGTCGGCAGCGTCAGATGTGTATAAGAGACAGCTCTCATACCGTGCAGTGTTCAGTGTCAGGAGCGTGATAAAATCCCGCACCCGCCCCATATCATGGGTTCTCTGAGTGTAGGTAGAAAGAAATGGTATAATCTCCCGCTTCAGCGCAGAGATGTTTGCGTCCATGGCCTCCTGCCCGCCGCCCTGCTTCAGACTCTCCGCCGCTTCCATCAGCCCCTGCCGGTAACTCTGCGGCATATAGCGGGACATGGATTTCAAGACGGAAATAATGTTATTCAGCGTATTCCGGCTGGCAGACGCATCGTTAAAGGTTTTCATAAATGTCAGTATCGCCGTTTTCATCTCTACGGATTTTGTGCTGTCCAGCGCATCGCGCAGTGTCTGGAATACATCGGAGGAAAACTTGCTGTTCTGCGATCCCTGTTCCTTCAGGAACTGCACCATATCCTCCGGCGTCATTTTTGTCATTTCCAGAAATTTGGCAATCTCCGCAGCAAAATCCTCCCCAATACCGGAGGACACCATAGAGCCCATCTGGAAAAAAATCTGCGTAAAACTCTCCACAAGGTCCGGCCGGTTTCGGAGTGCCTCCAGAAAGCTCTGGAAATTGGATTCATAGTTCATCCCCAGGTTCTTGTCCGGATTGGGCCGCTGCCCGTCCGGCCTGACAACCTTGGACGGGTCCACCACATTGGATATGTTCACATCATTGACGTTGATGGGGTTGGTACGGGTTGTATTTTCCAATCCCCCCGTCGGGACGCTTACCTTTAGAATGTTTGACATGAAAAATTCACCTTCCGACGATATAAACTATAAATAATCTCTTTTTTTTGTCGATATTAAGCATGATAGGCGTAATTACTATAAAGATAAGGTGGTGTATACCTATGGATAACGACATGGACAGCATGCTTGAAACATATCTGTTTGAAACAAACTCCCTTATGGACCAACTCGATGAAATCCTGTTGGAAGCGGAAAAATCCAAGCGTTTTACCGTAGATAACGTAAATGAGATTTTCCGTATCATGCATACAATCAAAGGTTCTTCCGCCATGATGGAATTTGATTCCCTCATGACCGCCGCGCACAGGCTGGAGGATCTGTTCTTTGTAATCAGGGACAAAGGCGTGGAAGCCTTCGATGAAAAGTGCGACGAACAGTTGCACCACGAAATTTTCAACCTTTTGTTTGAAATCATTGATTTTATGCGCTCTGAAATCGAAAAAATCGAAAACAGCGAACCCCTTACAGAGAATATCGACAAATACAAGGAAAATATTAATAGCTATCTGAACAAAATTAAAGTCGCTTTGGGCGATGGGGACGCTGTAGAGGAAGCTCCCGCGGCAAATGCACCCGCTCCCGCAGTACCGGAGCCTGCCGCTTTCGTTTCGCCCGATGATTCTCCGTATTACCTGAAGTTGAAATTTGAGGAAGGCATAGGCATGGAAAACCTGCGGGCATTTATGGTTGCCAACTCCCTCCAGGAAGAAGGGCTTGCTTTCAAATATTTCCCTGAGGATATTGAAACCAATCCGGAAACGGCGGAGGTCATCGCGCATGAAGGGTTCCTGCTTGCCTTCAAGGAAAAGGCAGATGCGGGCAAAGCCGTACTTCTGACAAGAGAAATGGGCAATATCAGCGATTTTGAGCTGATAGAAAATGAGCCGCAGCCTGTACAGGAAATACAGGAAGAAGCAAAGAAATCGGCAAAGAGCGAGAACAAACCCGCTCCATCCGGCGGCGGTTCTGCCGCACCGGCGGCATCTCCCGCGCATGCACAGCAGAAACAGAGCCTGATCAGCGTCAACCTTTCCAAGCTGGACGCATTGATGGCAATTATGGGCGAAATTGTTATTTCCGAAGCAATGGTTACATCTTCTCCCGATTTGCAGGGCATCAAGCTGGACGATTTCACAAAATCTGCAAGGCAGCTGCGCAAGCTGACAGATGAATTACAGGATATTGCCATGAGCATCCGCATGCTCCCCATCGCGGGCGTGTTCAATAAAATGAACCGTATCGTACGCGATATGTGCCAGAAACTGGGCAAGGACGTTACGCTGGATATCATCGGCGAAGAAACCGAAGTTGATAAGAGCATACTGGACGGCATCGGCGACCCGATTATGCACATCGTCCGCAACTCTATGGACCACGGTATTGAAGAAACTGTTGAAGAACGTATTGCCGCCGGAAAACGCCCGCAGGGCAGAATTATTCTTTCCGCACAGCATACCGGCAGTGAAATCATCATTGCCATTGAGGACGACGGGCAGGGCGTTAATACAGACAAAGTGCTCCAGAAAGCCGCAAACAACGGCCTTCTGACGAAGCCCGAAAGCGAATACACACATCAGGAAATCCTGAACCTGCTGATGATGCCCGGCTTCTCTACCAATACGGAAGTAACCGAATACTCCGGCAGGGGCGTAGGTATGGACGTGGTAAAGAAAAATGTGGAAAAAGTCGGCGGCGTGGTAAGCATTTCCAGCGAACCCGGCAAGGGCATGAAAACGACGCTGAAAATCCCTCTTACCATGGCAATTGTAGACGGTATGGAAATTTCCGTCGGGGAATCTATTTTCACCATTCCCATTATGAATATCCGGCAGTCCCTTAAGGTGACGGCTGACCAGATCATACAGGACGCAAGCAACGGCGAAGTTATCCGCATCCGCGATGAATTTTACCCCGTATTCCGTCTGTATGAAATGTACAACATTCCGACAGAAGTCACGAACATCGAGGACGGTATTCTCATCTGGGTGGAAACCGCAGACGAATCCTACTGCCTGTTCGTAGACGAACTGGCGGGCGAACAGCAGGTTGTTGTAAAACCTCTGCCCGCTTATCTGAACAGCTTTAACATGAAAAACGCCGGTATCGCCGGCTGTACCATACTGGGCAACGGGAGCATCAGTATCATTCTTGATATTCCCAACCTCTACCAGATGGCACAAACATACTAAAAAAGGAGGACGACCATATGTCTACTGAAGAAATGGTATCAGCAGCCAGTGAACAGCTGGAAAACCCCGGCGTTTCCGACGAGATTTCCCAGAAGTATCTGACGTTTATCTCTGACGGACTGGATTTCGGCATCAAGGCTTCCTATATCTCCGAGATTCTGACAAACCAGCATATTACAATGCTCCCTCTGCTGCCGTCATATATCAAGGGCATTATCAACATGCGCGGCATGATTATCCCCATTATCGATATCCGTATCAAGATGGGCAAATCCCCTGCGGAGCCGACAAACCATTCCTGTGTCATCGTGCTGAATATCAATTCCATGATGCTGGGCGTTTATGTGGATACAGTTTCGCTGGTAACAGATATTGATGAGAGCGAAATTGCACCGCCTTCGCCGACAAACAGGCAGGAACTTGTCAATGGCATGGTTTCTATGGCAGACGGGAAAACGCTCCTTTTAATCGACTGCGAGAAACTGGCACAGGCATAAGCCTTCAGGGGTGCAGCATTAACCCCTTTTTACCGCTGCACCGCTTACCGCTAAATGCGAATACGCTTGCAGCTAACTCCAGATTCGTTTGTATCGAAATGCTAAATATAAAAGAATACATACAGAATATTAGATTTTAAGAAATACATGGGCGGTGGAACGATGTTCCCCGCCCTGTTTCCGGATTATCCCGCAATTTTTTTCAGCAGACGCTTGCCTTAGACTGGCGGTTGCTTTATAATGTAAGAAAGCTACAAAGAAAGCCCTGCCCTGCGCCCAATGGGAAAAATGTATTTATATATTTTTCCTATTGGGCATTGGGCAGGCAAGACGGTATGAGCCAATAAGGTGCCTGCGCAGCAACTGTGCCGGCGAATATCGGCGGCGACTGCGGGAGCGCAGCGCGCAAAGCAGTCGGCTTTTGTCAGTTCCGCAAACTTCAGCAGGCAAGATGAGATGATGAGCCAACAGACACCGGACGCAGCCAGTTTGGCGGCGGTTTACCGTTTGAAAAGCGTCTGCTTTTATATTTAAGGTGGTGTTACTTTGATTGAAATTAGTGAAAAGGATTTTAACAAACTTGTAGCGTTTGTCCAGCATGACTATGGTATCGACCTTTCTAAAAAGAAACAGCTGATACAGAGCCGCTTGCAGAATACCCTGAATTCCAAGGGGTTCAGCGGCTTTACGCAGTATGTGGACTATATTACGACAACAAAAAACCATAACGATATTGAAAACATGCTGAACAAGCTGACCACAAACTATACGTATTTCCTGCGGGAAAGGGAGCATTTCGATTTTTTCAAGGATACAATCCTGCCCTATCTGGTTTCGACAAAAAAGAACAAATCCCTGAGCATTTGGAGCGCGGGGTGTTCCTCCGGCGAGGAGCCCTATACCATCTCCATGTTTATCAAGGACTTTCTCGGGCAGCAGGCATCTGCGTGGGATACGCGTATTCTGGCAACGGATATTTCCACAGACGTGCTTTCCATTGCAATGAAGGGAGAATATGACGTAAAATCCCTGCGGGACGTACCGGATAACTGGAAAAAACGCTTTTTCCGGCCTGTGAGCGGCGATGCTGACAAGGGCGTTGTTTAGGATGAGGTGAAAAAAAATGT
>CAMQRG010000158.1 GCA_947036475.1 uncultured Clostridia bacterium | reverse complement strand
CTGTACCCATGCCCAGCAGTGCGATTTTTCTGACGATCTGCTCCATTATAATTCCTCCATCTTTTAGAAAGTCCTGTTCCAAGTGTGATATTAAAATTTTAACACGAAACTTCCACTTGTCAACACTTTTTGTCTTTTTTTCGCAAACATTTTTCCATGTGTCAAAAACATAACATTTCCCAGCGTCATTCTCATCATTCTGTACACAAAAACAATATGCCGATGACAGCTTTTTGCAAAAACAACTTGAAAATATGAAAAAAAACTGTATGATTCTATATATTGGAATCGTTTCTTCGATTGACAGAAGTATCCCCTCCTGTCAATCAAAGGGCAGACAAGGAGGATAAAGCGTTGGGACATTTTTTCTGTGTAAAAGGGAATACATGGTGTATCGATACCAAAACGACAATGATAGGGGTTTACCGTTTGAATGAACGGGACGCTGTGCTGCTGGATTCCGGCAGCGCGTTCCAGCCGGATGAATCCGAATTTATATTAAATACATTAGCCGCAGAAGGGCTGGATATAAAAGCGGTCATCGCAACGCATGGGCATTGGGACCATACCGGCAATAACAGAGCCCTGCGCGAAAAATACGGCTGCCGAATCTATATGTACGGCTCCGAGGCTTATACCAGTAAGGACGTTGACAACCTCCGGTTTATGTGGTCTCGCATGGCATTTCAGGAAATGCGCCCTCTGCTTGTGCGCATGGAGGCTTTGCCGACGGATTATATTCCAGAAGGGGAAACGGAACTTGAAATCTGCGGCAGAAAATTCGGTATTCTGCATACGCCAGGACACAGCCGCTCGCACATTGCCATTCTCACGGAGGATAACGTCGCAATGATTGGCGATGCGATTATGACCGAACAGGTACTCCGCCACTCCAAGCTGCCCTATGCAGAAAATATCGCTGTTGATTTCCGCACAAAAAGAAAGCTGGCAGCCCTTCGGTGCGACCGTTATATCCTTTCGCATAAAGGCGTACTGGACGACTTGCGGGAAATTGCGGAACAGAATATTGCGCATTACATCAAACGCGCGGAGGCTGTCGAGGCATGTGTGCAGGACGGCATGAGCTTTGACGATATTGCCGCCGCCGTAATCATGGACATGCATATCCATATTCGGACAAGATTTGATTTTTCGGATATCTGCGTTATGATAACGCCCTTTGTGCAGTATCTGGAAGAAATCGGGCGGATAGAAGCATGGTATGAAAATGGATATTTGCGGTATCAGAGAAAACGGTAGACTTTTCCCCTGAAAAGAGGGCAGTCCCTGTCAGACTGCCCTCAGCGTGTCAAAAAAGGCTCAGGCTTCGCCTTCAAGCCTTTTTTGAGGGACTGTCGGTATAAAGGGACTCGTTCCATCGGCTTTTAAAAAGCCTTGAAACTCGCCCTTTTCCTCGAACGGGCAGAGCCCGTCCTGCGGATTCCGCTCAGGAAACGCTTCGTTTCCCGAACCCTTCCGCGACACGGAAGAATTTTTTTACAGTCTGGAGGGCAGTTCCTGTCAGGCTGCCCTCCAGTTTCTTTCTATTTCCATCTTTCCGGCGCTCTGTCCGCAATCGATAACCTGTCTGTGAAATCATACAAGGCTTTGCCGTCATTTGCCGCCAGATATACATATCCTTACAAAAGCCTTTCACTATTCCCATTTCTCCGGCTCTTTCAATCTCCTTTTCCGCCGGAACAGCAGCGCAAACACCAGCCCTGCCGCAAAAACACCGCCGCAGACAGCCATTTCAGGCAGATATTCCCGGAAATCTATTTGCCTCCTGCTTTCCATGGCAGGCATTCCCGGTGAGCCGGATTTTTTATCCTCGCCCATCGGACGGTTCTCTCCACCGCCAAACGCTGGAATCCCGTTTTCGTCTTCCGGCCGTTCCCCCTGCCGGAATCCGCCGCCCTTTCCGCCGCCGAAGCCACCGCCTTTCAGGCTGCTGGTATCAAATGTCGGCTCGCCGCCCGCCAGCTGGTTCCGTATACTTTCCGCCATATTTACACCGAAGTACACAAGTGAATATTCGTCTTCCGGGTCTGTCGAGCAGGCGCGTTCAAATTCTTCAAAGGAATAAAATGCAGTTGCATCCCGTTCCACATACGGTGCAATCAGGTCATGTATACTTTCTACCTGCGCTGTCAGATATTCGCGGCTGAGATAAATTTCGGCCAGTTCCTGCAGGTATCCCTCATATGCCTCAAGATATTCTTCGTTTTCCAAGAGCGTCGTCACCAGAGGTTTTTCTCCTGTGCCGCCAAAATCAGGCATGTCCTCCGGCGGGTCCATGCGCCGTCTGTTGCTGTCAAAGGACATTCCCATTTCCGGCATGGCTTCCTCCCGTTCCGCTGGAATTTCCATTCCCTTCGGCATACCGCCCATATCTGGTGGAGCATCAGTTTCCCCATCGGGAAATTCAGGCCATTCCATAGGAATCCCTTTTTCCTCCGGCATGTTGTTCCCGGCCTGTTCCGTTGGAAATCTTCCGCCGCCCGGACCACCCATGCCGCTTACAGGGTCATAAATATCCACCTTTCCGCCGCCGAAGCCGCCAAAAGAAAGGTTGTAGTCCCAGGGAAGTATGGAAAATACACCATCCTGTTCATACAGGTAATAGTTGTGCGTTGTACCGCCCAGATAGCTGTCGAAATTCGCTAAAGCTGTATTCACCGCCAGATACCGCAGAGCCTCGTCCACGTCAAGCGTTTCCTCTAAACCTTCCCCGCTTTCCAGCGCGCGCATCAGTGCAAGAACCGCACTCCCATCCCCGTTTTCATTCCTTTTGGGGTTCAGCCCCGTATAAAGAGAAATATCGTCCCCGCGGTAAACAAGGTCGGCTCCTGTGCCTCCCATTCCTTCCGGCTTATAAAGGTCCCCAGACGCATCTGAAAAACGCGTTTCCAAAAACTCTTCATCAATCGCTTCAACAGCCAGATACAATCCCCATTCTTCACCATTTATCGTAACATGTGTATAGCCGCAGCCCGGCACAGGCACGCCCATCGCATTCAGTATTTTGTAAGAGAGATATTCCCGCATACTGCTGCTGTCACTGTAATTGTTATTCAGATTCAGTTTTTTCAGTCCGTAATAATTTCCGCCATCTTCATAATAATCGAAGTCCAGCTTGAAGCTGTAACGGTCAGAATCGGAAGAAGCCACAAACGTCAGACTGGTGTTGCCCTTTGTGCGTATTGCCACATTTCCTGCCGTTTCGCCGTTAATCACCACATTGGCGCGGTGGTATTCCTCTGCAAGCGGATTTTCCAGTATATCCTGCCAGTCCTCCTCTGCAATCTGTATGTCGATTTCGTTCACAGTGCCCTCCCGAAAGAGGTGCTCTGCGTAAGTAAAACGGCTGTCCGTTACTTCCGCTTTCCATGCCCAGAAATATACGGCCGCCAGAACCGCCGTTACCGCAAGCCCTGATAGCACCACCGCCTTGTATTCGCGCAGTTTTCCCATAGTATCACCCTTTTCTCAGGCCGCGTAATTGCCGTCATAGCTTACCATCACAGCAGATTCCACGCCTTCCATTTTGCTGATGGTATTGACAAAACGGCTGTCACCGTCCACCGGACGAATTTCATAAATCAGTTCCGTTCCCGCGCCGCCTGTCACCGTTTTGGATTTCAGAAGCATTCTTTTTACCTGGTTCCGCAGAAACGCCGCAACTTCTCCTTCACGCTCCATATCCTCAAGCCGAATGATAATCAAATACGGGTTGTCCCTCTGCTGGCGGTTTGCAAAGACCAGCAGGAATATGCCGATGACCGGACAGCCCAGCAGAGCCAGAGGCAGCAACGCCGCACCGCAGAGTATGCCCTCTGCAATCGCCCAGAACAGGAACACCAGGTCCATCGGGTCTTTTACGGCAGTACGGAACCGCACAATGGAAAGCGCGCCAACCATACCCAGCGAAAGCACAACGTTGCTCGTCACGCCACAGATGACAAGCGTTGTCACAAGCAGTATTGCCACAAGGGATACATTAAAACTCCGGCTATATAACACACCGCTGTATGTTTTCTGGTAAACATAAAATATAAAAAGTCCGATAAAAAACGCCGCCGCAAGGGAAATCACAATATCTGCCAAAGAAAAACTCTGGAAACTGTCCAGAAAACCACTTTTGAAAATATCCTGAAATGTCATACTGCATCATCCTCTCTAAAACCTTTTTAGTATCTTACCCGTTGATTCTGCACGCCGCAAATTTAGAAAACGCCTGCTCCCTGTTTCTTGCCGTCAGTATTGTCCGGCTGACAACGTCCGGCAGGAAATCGTCATATTTCACTTCCATGATGCACCTGCCGCCGTCCAATACAGGCACAGTCGGAGCGTCCTTCCGGAAAAAATCCCACACGCTTTTGCCGGAACAAATTTCCCTGTCAAATGTTACGCGTACATTTCCCGGCGCAAATGTAAATGGCTCCCGCATATAGTCCACCAATACAACCGGACGGTAAAGTTCCAATTTCATTTTCAGCCAAAGCTCCCGCACGAGTGTCCTTGTGTCCTCCGCCATCCAATCCAACTCACCATTGATGATTTTTTTCACTTCTTCCGGCTCCAGAGGGCACTGGTATTTGTGCCCCAGAGAATATCG
>CAMQRG010000157.1 GCA_947036475.1 uncultured Clostridia bacterium | reverse complement strand
GACGCTGTCCCGCACCCTGCCCGCTTTCTTGAAAGAAAGCAGGGCAAAGAACTTTATTGCCGCCGCACTTCATGCGGCGGGGGGGGGTAACGCATTTAGACACCAAAGATGATTGTTTCCGCAAGAGGCAAAAGACCTCAGGATTCGGGTTTTACAGGAGGAATATGACACGATGGGCGATATGAATACTTTCAAGGCGAACGTGCTGACAGCCGCTTTGCCTTACATACAGAAATACAACGGCAAAACCGTCGTTGTGAAATACGGCGGGAATGCCATGATACACCCGGATTTGAAAAAGGCTGTGATGAGCGATATTATACTGCTCTCACTGGTCGGTATCCATGTGGTGCTGGTACATGGCGGGGGGCCGGAAATCAGCGGTATGTTGAAGCGGCTGGATATTCCTTCGCGGTTTGTAGACGGACTGCGCTATACAGACGCGGAAACAGCGGAGATTGTGCAGATGGTTTTGGCGGGAAAGACAAATAAAGACCTTGTTTCGCTGATTGGTCAGCTTGGCGGGAAGGCTGTTGGGCTCTGCGGTATTGACGGGTGTATGATACAGGCGAAAAAACTGGAGGGCGATTACGGCTTTGTCGGCGATATTACAACGGTGGACATTGCGCCTATCGTAAACGCCATACAAAGCGGGTATATTCCTGTAATTGCGACAGTCGGAACCGACTGCAAGGGCAGTATTTACAATATTAACGCCGATACGGCGGCGGCGGAGATTGCAGCGGCACTGAAAGCGGAAAACATCATTACGCTGACGGATATCCGCGGATTGATGCGCGATGTGGCGGACGAAAGCACGCTGATTCCTGTTGTAAAAACAGCGGAGGTCGAGACGCTGGTTGCAGACGGGGTTATCAGCGGCGGCATGATACCGAAGGTTAAGAGCCTGGAGAAAGCTGTGGAATGCGGCGTGGAAAAGGCGGTTATGATTGACGGGAGGATTGAACATTCGATATTGATTGAGATGTTTTCCGATGAAGGGATTGGAACGATGTTTGTGAAATAAAAACGACAGTTGTTTTTTTCTACAAACGGCTTTGCTTTATGTACTTTTTTTTGAAAAAAAGTACCAAAAAACGGGGGGACTTCCGGATGTCCCCCCAAGCCCCCCTCAACGGCCGAGGGATAAACAATCCCTCGGACTCCCCGCAAAAAACAGAGCCTTTTCTGCGAAAAGTCTCATTTTTTGCGGTAGCTTGGCAGGGTTTTGGGCTATGCAGGCGCAAAGGTTGATGTACCAAGGGTTAGAAAGTTTCCGCAAAACACAGTTTTGCGGCAATCAGGGTCTGGGGCATGATGCCCCAGCGGGGTGTGGGGCAGAGCCCCGCGGTTTTTAGAAAGAAGGGATAGCATGAGTTTTGAAACAATGAAACAGCAGGACGAGGCGTATATTGCGCATACCTATAACCGTTTCCCTGTGCTGCTTGACCATGGCAGCGGCGCGGTCTGTTACGATGAAGCGGGGAAAGCCTATATCGACTTTACCAGCGGCATCGGCGTGAATGCGCTTGGCTTCGCAGATGCGGGCTGGGTCAATGCGGTTACGGCACAGCTCGGAAAGTTACAGCATACCTCAAATTTATATTATACGGCGCCCTGCATTGAAGCGGCAAAGCTGCTTTGCGAAAAAAGCGGCATGAAAAAAGTGTTTTTCGGCAACAGCGGAGCGGAGGCAAACGAAGGCGTTATCAAGGCGGCGCGGAAATACAGCTTTCTGAAATACGGAAAAGAGAAAAAGCGCAGTACGATTCTTGCGCTGGAAAATTCTTTTCATGGCAGAACGATGGCCTCCCTTTCGGCAACGGGCCAGCCTGTTTATCACAACTATTTTTTCCCTTTTGTGGAAGGCTTTGCCTTTGCCAAAGCGAATGATTTGCAGGATACGCTGGATAAGCTGACGGAGGACGTATGTGCTGTAATGATGGAGATGGTGCAGGGCGAGGGCGGCGTGCTCCCGCTGGAACAGGACTATGTACAGGCGGTATATCAGGCTTGCAGGGAAAAGGATATTCTGTTCATCGTGGACGAGGTGCAGACGGGCATCGGCCGGACGGGGACGTTTTTCAGTTACCAGCAATTTGATATCATGCCCGACCTCGTTTCCTGCGCCAAGGGGCTGGGCGGCGGCCTGCCCATCGGAGCGGTGCTGTTCGGTGAAAAAACACAGGATACGCTTGTCGCGGGTGACCATGGTTCGACATTCGGCGGAAATCCTGTGGTCTGCGCCGGTGCAGTGGAAATACTCAGCCGCATGGACAGCGCGTTTCTGGCGGAAGTTACAGAAAAGGGCAGATACCTGCGGGAAGAAATTGAAAAAATGCCGCATGTGCAGAACGTCGCGGGCATGGGCATGATGCTGGGCATTGCGCTGGATACGGAAAGCAAGCCCATCATTTCAAGCCTGCTGGAAAAAGGGCTGATGGTGCTTTCGGCAAAAGAAAAAATACGGCTTCTGCCGCCGCTGACAATTACCCGCGAAGAACTGAAACAGGGGCTTTCCATACTGCGGGAAACACTGGAAAATATTTGATATTGATACCTTCGCCTGACAGGGGATACATGCTTGTCAAGTGAAGGTACAGAGAAAGGACGGTACATATGAAACATTTCTTAAAACTGCTCGACTGCACAAAAGAGGAAATCATCGAACTGCTGGACTTGGCTGACCAGCTGAAACGGTACGTCAAAGAGGGCAAGGAGCACCATTTTCTGAAAGGGAAAACGCTCGGCATGATTTTTGAGAAATCCTCTACAAGAACGCGCGTTTCTTTTGAAACGGGAATGTACCAGCTGGGCGGGCATGCGCTTTTTATCAGTTCCAGGGATTCCCAGATTGGGCGGGGCGAACCGACACAGGATACGGCGCGCGTGCTTTCGCGTATGCTGGACGGCATCATGATTCGTACCTTTGAGCAGAAGGAGGTCGAAATGCTGGCGGAATATGGTTCCATTCCCGTCATCAATGGCTTGACAGATTTCTGCCACCCCTGTCAGGTAATGGCGGATTTGCAGACCATACGCGAGCATAAAGGCAGGCTGGAAGGGCAGAAACTCTGCTACATTGGCGATGGCAACAATATGGCAAATTCCCTGATTGCGGGCGGGCTGAAAGTCGGTATGGACGTCAGCATTGCCGCGCCGGAAGGATACCGCCCCGCGCCGGAGGTTCTGGAATTTGCAAAGGGCTACGGTGCCAAATTCTTCCTCACAGATAAGCCGATGGAAGCCGCGAAAGATGCGGACGTCGTTGTAACGGACGCATGGACGTCCATGGGACAGGAAGAAGAAAAGAAACAGCGTGAGGCTGCTTTCGCAGGGTATCAGGTAAATAAGGAACTGATGGCTCTGGCAAAGCCGGACGCGATGGTTCTGCACTGTCTGCCTGCTTACAGGGAGCAGGAAATTACGAACGAAGTTTTTGAACAGCACGCAGACGAAATTTTTGACGAAGCGGAAAACCGCCTGCATGCACAGAAAGCTGTGCTGGTGAAGCTGTTGGGATAATATGATGCAGACAGAATATTTTTTCAAAAATATGTAGTGGCTTGCCCTTGTTTGTGGTATGATAGCAGGAGAAACAAAAAACTGCAATAAGGAGGAATATTCCATGAAAGCGACAAAAGATATGACGATTGGCGAACTGCTGATGATAAACAGAGGCGCAGGGCAGATTTTGATGCAGAACGGCATGCACTGCGTAGGCTGCCCTTCTGCGGCAGGTGAAACGCTGGAAGAGGCCAGCATGGTGCATGGCATGGACATCAATAAGCTGCTGAGCGATATTAACGCGTATCTGGAAACGGTTTAAGCGGCGGTAAAACGGCGGGACGACGTAATGCTCCCGCCGTTTTTTCGCAAATTGGACAAGAAGGAGGAAGAACAATGAAAGTGATACTGATTAACGGAAGTCCGCATGAATTTGGGTGTACTTATACGGCGTTGGCGGAACTGGAACGAGCGCTGCGGGAGGAAGGCGTGGAAACGGAAATGATTCATATTGGCAAGGAGCCTGTTGGCGGCTGCCTCGGCTGCGGCTACTGCTATGCAAAAGGAAAATGCGTACAGCAGGACAAGCTGAATGATGTGCTGGAAAAGGTGCTTGCAGCAGATGGGCTTGTGCTTGGTTCGCCTGTGCATTATGCGGCGATTGCGGGACAGGCATCATCATTTTTTGACAGGCTGTTTTTTGCATCTGGCGGACGTTTCGCGAATAAGCTGGGAACGGGCGTTGTTTCCTGCCGGCGCGGGGGTGCCTCTGCGGCGTTTGACGAGCTGAATAAGTATTTTACGGTCAGCAATATGCCTGTGGTTTCCGGTACATATTGGAATCAGGTGCATGGCAACACGCCGAACGAAGTAAAACAGGATTTGGAAGGTATGCAGAATATGCGCGCGCTGGGACGGAATATGGCCTGGCTGTTGAAATGCATTGAGCAGGGGAAAGCCGCAGGGATTGCCCTGCCGAAGCAGGAAGAAAAAATCATGACGAATTTTGTGCGGTAAGATATAAGACCTTGGGGGCACTGCCCTCAAACTGGCGTTTCAAAAAAGGCTCAGGCTGCGCCTTCCGTGTAGCCGCTCTGCGGCTGCGGCAACAGCGGGCTATGCCCGCTATA
>CAMQRG010000156.1 GCA_947036475.1 uncultured Clostridia bacterium | reverse complement strand
ATAGCGTAGCGTCTCGTGGGCTCGGAGATGTGTATAAGAGACAGTGATACAACAGGGACATATTCCTGGTGGAGCTATCGTTTTAATGCGCGGAAAAATAACGCAGGGTGGCGGATTGATTACTATGTAGTGTCCGAACGGCTGAAGGAGCGGCTCAGGGACGCAAAGATTCACAGCGACGTTATGGGTTCTGACCACTGCCCTGTGGAGCTGGTGATAAAATAACCAGTAAAAACATCCATTAACTTAAAAAAGCAAAGCGTCTGAAAAACTCTGTTTTTCAGACGCTGTTTTTTATAAAATATTCTGTTCCCGTTATTTACGTTCATCTCAGCCCAAGGCTGACCATCAGGCTCTGACTGACCCGTTCCATCATGCCCTCATCCAGCCGGCAGAGCTTTTCCTTCAGCCGTTGTTTATCAATGGTGCGAATCTGCTCCAGCAATATGACAGAATCCTTCGGCAAAGCATAAACAGCGGAGGACAGCGCAATATGCGTAGGCAGCTTCGCTTTATTCATCTGCGATGTAATAGCCGCGCAGATAACCGTCGGGCTGTATTTATTCCCCACATCATTCTGTATAATCAGTACGGGCCGAATCCCACCCTGTTCGCTGCCCACTACGGGACTTAAATCCGCAAAATAAATATCTCCACGTCTGACAATCATATTCCTCACGCTCCGCCTTTGGTCTAGTCAGCAGCGGAAGAAAAATATGTATGACGGCCGCGGGAAGGAACCTGCCCCTCCCCGAGCCTTCTCCTGTGTTTCACCCTTTGCTGACGCTTTCAGTATTGCCGCAAAAAAGCGTCTTTATTCCGCGAAGCTACAAATTCCCTGCCGGAATCAGCCTTCGTTTTCTTCTATCACGAAAAGCCCTTCCTCAAACACAGGGTTGAACTCAAAATCACTGTAATCCATGCGGTAGCGTTCTTCTCCCTCCGCATCATAAATGACGAAGCGTACAGGCAGGAGAGTTTCCCTGTCTACCCACAGCTTTTCTGTGGAAACCGATGTATCGCTGCCCGGTATGACTGCTTCCAGCACAGCACATTTCGCCTCGTCCAGCGCGGCGGCTTCCACCGTAACCCCCTCAGACTGCATATAATTTTTCACAAACTGCCCCAGAAACAGCTCATTCCTGTGCTGCGATTCCGGCACGTCCTTCACAAGACTCCTGCCCAGACGCGAATTATACTGGCAGACCTGCTGCCCGTCAAAGACAGTATAATTCCCTGCCGCGCTTTCCGGAGAGGTCAGCTCCATACGGTACTCTCCTGTGGATTTATAATACTGCTTTGTGCCATATGTATTCTGTCCCTTGTTGGAGGTACGGGTCAGCTCAGCAGTGCAGGAATAGCCCTCCATTTCTGCAAGCTGCTTTTGAATCGCCTCCATTTCGCTCATCTGCTCCCCTTTTCCGCAGGCAGAGAGCCCAAATGCCAGCGCACACGCCAAAAGCGTGGCTATGCCTTTTTTCATGAAACGATCCCCTTCCAAAATGTTGTTTACTCCAAATGTATGAAAAAAACAGCAAAAAAAGACCTTCACAGGCCTTCTGGCAGAGGTTTGGCAGCTATCTCCTCCTGCCACCAGCTCCCCCATACTGTTCTATCATAATCTTCGCAAGCCTTGCATCAGGCTGCGTAATCTTTACAGGGAATTCCAGCTTTTTTTCATAAATCCACATTTATCTGCACTCCTTTCCTGCAAGAGAGAAATTCGCCGCCTGCTGCCAGGGCCAGGGGTTATCCTTCCACTGCCAATCCTGTGTATTTGCCGCGTAGCTGCGGAACGAGCAGAGAGGGCCATACGCCTCTTCATAGCGCATACGGACAGCGTCAGCCGCCGCAATGACCTGATTATAAGCAATGATAGCTTCGCTGTTATCGGGGTGGGTATTCAGGAAAAGCCCTAAATCCACCGCAATAAAATCCAGTTCACTTAATGTTTTCAGCATTTCTTCCCGATCCATGATTACGCCTCCTTCGCACTTTGATAAAGATGCCAGCCCTGGCAATAGGGCATAGCAAGCTCTGAAAACGCTGTGCCGCAGACAAGGCTCTGTTCCTGTTCCATAGGCTGTTCAAAGGGCTGCGAAGCTACGAACGCCTGTGCAAGCCCTACCCTTGCAATCACACACGCTGTGCAGCTGTCCGCCGTCGGCGGGGTCTGCGGTTTGTCGGGGCCGGTTACACCCGTATCACATATAAAATTCTGACACATTTCCTTCATGAGAGTTTTCCTCCTTTGGGGGTTACAATAACATGATATGGCAGAACGCCGGTATGGTGCAGGGACAAAAAAAGAGCCGGAAAATAAATTTCCAGCCCTCTTTACGAGAGTTTTGCAGTCAGATCTGCCTAAAACTGCCGTTCTGTTCTTTTTTCGTTTTCATTGTTCCGGTTTATTTTGTGCCGAAAACATGGCGCCCGATACTCGTGGTAATCGGTATGCTCCAAATCCAGCGGCTTGTAGCCGTCACAGGGTTCCAGTAATATAACGCCCCGTTTGTCGGGTCCCAGCCATTCAGTGCGTCCTGCGCCGCGCGGATTGCCGTTTCATTCGGCGTCAGATAAAACTGCTCATCTGCCACCGCGTCAAACGCACCTCTTTGATAAATGACCTCTGCAATCGTATTCGGAAAATTTTCACTGGCCACGCGGTTCAGTACAACAGCCCCTACGGCCACCTGCCCTTCATATGGCTCGCCGCGCGCCTCTCCATGAATGATAGACGCAAGAAGAAATAAATCCTCCTCCAAATCCGACAGCGCGCTTTCCCCTAAGCCGCTTGTGCCTGTGCCAATAGGAATGCCCAGCGCGCTTAACGTTGCCGCGCCCGCGATACCGTCCGGCGTAAGCCCATTATTTTCCTGAAATTCCAAAATCGCTTCATAGGTGCGCGTGCCAAAAATCCCGTCTACGGGGCCGGTGTAATACCCCATATCCGCAAGCCTTTGCTGCGTTTCCCGCACAAGAGAGCCGCGCGTGCCCCATGAAACAATATTGGCCGCCGGAACAGGCGCACTGCGGGCAAGCCGTTCTGTCAGCCCGCCTGTCATACAGAGGCAGAGAAAGAGCAGAACGCCCCATACTATCAATCCTGTCCGTTTCCCCATCTCCGCTTCTCCCCTTTGTCAGTTTCTTTCCTGCCACCATTCCACGATTTTGAATTTCAGCTTTGGCGTCAGTTCCTCCTGCTCCAGCGCGGAAATAACGAGATATTCCTCCTCCGTCAGCGCGTTTTGCAGGCGGATATGGCTTTCCTCTGTGGAAAAACCCCATGCCGCATCCATATAGCACATCTGCGGATACAGCACACACCACCAGTTTTCGCCCTCCGCTTCGCCAATCTCGATACGCAGGGCATCATACATGCCTGCCGGAAAAATCAGGTCGTCATAACGTTTGAAGGGAAATTCCTCCCGCACAAGAGAAACCCGTACAGGATACGAAAATCCCTGCTCCAGAACTTCTGCCTGCGCTGTTTCCGTAATATTCTGCCGTGCGTTTTCCAGCTGTGTCAAAGCCTGCTCCCTGTCTGTGCAGTTTTCCAGCAGTTCACCGTATTCCCGCAGAACGCGGTCACGCACCGCCAGCTTCAGGCTCTGGTCCGCGTCCGTATCGCTGTTTGCCAGCACATGGAACCGCACGACTTTTGCGGCAATGCCGTTCTGTATCGTTTCTGAATACCCTTTCGTCCATTGTGCGCCAAAGCCGATGCTGAACAGCACGCCCAGCACCACCGCGCCGCACCAGTACCATTTTTCCTGTTTCCAAAGCGTTTTTATGGTTTCCTTCCAGTATTTCATTGAAAATCCCTCCCCTGTATGTTTTCCGTTACAGGGTTAGGATTGCCGGAATTTTCCATTATTAAACATCATTCCTCTCATTTCCAATCCGGCCGGATATCGAACACCATGCTTTCCCACAGTTCCTGCCGTTCCCGCCCTGCCGCCAGCGCAGGCTCCTGCCGCAAAAGCCTGGGCAGTATGCCAAAAATATCGCCCTGCCCTGCTTTCTTCGCTACTGCTATTGTATTTTCGATTTCCTGTTTTATGATGCTTTCAAAGAGATTTTCCAATTCTGTGCGCGATTCTTTGGACAGGAAAACATCATCGCCCTGCACTGTGCCTTCCAGCGGCAGGTCAACCATGCAGAGTATGCCGCCGTTCCCGTTTTCCGAAAATTCATAGGAAACGCGGCTTTTGGAAATACGGAGCGGCAGTGTCCTGCCCATATATTCCCCTTCAACGAGAGCGCCCTCCGCTTCTCCAAGCAGAAAGAGAATTGCCCGCTCCTGTGTATCATTCAGGAAAAATACGCCCTCCGGCGCAAATGCCGCGCCGCCGCCCAGCCGGAGTTTTCCCTCCTCTGCCGTAATGCGCGGCAGTACCACCGCGCCCGCCTGTTCCCGCCGTTCCGTCAGCAGGGTATCCAAATCGAGAGCCTTTGTGACTGCTACTTCCGCCGCTGTGTTTTTATAGAAATCCCAGAGGAACAAACCTGTTTCGCTGTCCTCCTTCGCCGCCGCTGACACACATTCTTCGGCAGCACCTTCCGTTGCCAGAAGCATGACTTTTTTCGATACCGACTGGTCCCATTCCAGTTCACTGAAAAGCGATGTGACTTTTTCCTGTTCCTCC
>CAMQRG010000155.1 GCA_947036475.1 uncultured Clostridia bacterium | reverse complement strand
GATAGCGTAGCGTCTCGTGGGCTCGGAGATGTGTATAAGAGACAGACACTGTGCACAGGGGACTGCCTGTGTAAAAACAAACGAAGGAGTTGTGAACAGCATGAAGCTGACCTGTAATAAAGATACTCTCTTACAGTATATCAATATTGTAAATAAAGCCGTTTCCAGCCGGACAACTCTCCCGATACTGGAATGTATCCTGCTGACTGCAAACGACAAAGGCTTTATATTGACAGCAAACGATTTGGAAATCGGAATCCGTACTGCACCGATTGATGCAGATATTGCCGAAATGGGCGAAATTGCCATTGAAGCACGCATTTTTAACGATATCATACGCAGACTGAACGGCGATACCGTTACGATGGAAACAGATGGGAACAACGCTGTTCGCATTGTCAGCGGAACATCAAAGTTCCAAATTATGGGGCAGAACGCCGATGATTTCCCTGAACTTCCGGAAGTTGAGCAGGAGAACGTTTATTCTATGCATCAGATGAAACTGCGTGATATGATTCGCCAGACGATTTTCTCCATTGCACAAGATGACTCTAAGCCCGTTCTGACAGGCGAACTGCTGGAACTGCGGGAAGGTACCGTAAATATTGTTTCTGTGGACGGCTATCGCATCTCTTTCCGCAAAAATCCCCTTTTGCAAAGCAGCGGAGAAACGGAAGTTGTTGTGCCGGGGAAAACACTGGGTGAACTGAATAAAATTCTTTCTCAGGAAGAAGATGATGTTGTTTCTATCTGCCTGACAGAACGTCATATTTTGTTCGACCTTGGGACGGCTGTGATGGTTTCCAGATTGATTGAAGGCGATTTTATTCGTTATGCACAGAGCTTTTCAGATGATTATAAGACGGAGGTTCTGATAAGCAGAACAGAACTGATACAGGCGTTGGAGCGCGCTTCTCTTGTGTCGCGGGATAACAGAAAAACACCTGTTCGTATCGAGATTGGCGCGAACAAGCTGGATATTACCGCAAGGAGCGACATGGGAACGGCACACGAGGAAATTGGCGCAGAGATTGACGGAGATGGGCTGACGATTGCGTTCAATCCCAGATATCTTATTGATGCTTTGCGCTCTGTTGAAGATGAACAGGTCAGAATACATTTTATGGCCTCCCTCAGCCCCTGCACGCTGCTGCCGGTAGAAGGGGACAGCTTTAAGTATCTGATACTGCCGCTGCGTATGTAAAAGGGGTGAATGCTATGGAACAGATACGGATACAAACGGATTTTATTAAACTTCAGCAGGCTCTGAAACTGGCCGGTCTGGTCGACCAGGGATCAGATGTGAAAATTTACCTTGCGGAAGGTATGGTTACTGTGAATGGGCAGATTGTTTCTGAACGCGGGAAAAAGCTGCGCCATGGGGACGTGGCGGAAGTGAAAGGGATTGGGAAAGTGGAAGTTCTGGCAGAAGGAGAATAGAAAAGATTCTGTGAGGGGTTAGGTAGTGTCGTCACAAGTGTCTGCACACACCTTTCTGGCAAATTTTATCGGCTTTTTCGTAAAAAATTCTTATCGTACCGCCTGCTTGGCGGCTCCGCCGCTGGGGCAGCGCGGCAATACTGCGCCACATTGTACGCCTGCGAATTTTTGCCTGAAATCCGTATACATCACTTATGACGACATTACCTAGAGGATTTCTTTATTTATTCCCCATCGCACGAAGTGCGATGGCAATCGGGGTCAAGGGGGGAGCTTCGCCCAGCGCCGACCGGAGCAGAGCGGAGACCTGAGTCCCCTGCGGGAGTTTGAGGGCGCTGAGCCTCCGGTGGAGGCTCGTTCAGCGCGGACCGGAACGGAGTGCAGACCGGTGCCCTCAAGGTTTTTGATTTTTTTAATCTTCAAGAAGGTGATGGCAATGCGAATCACGGAGGTTTCTTTGCAGGGCTTCCGCAATATTTCACAGCTGCATCTGGTACCGTCAGATGGTATCAATATCATCTGCGGCAGCAACGCACAGGGGAAAACCAATTTTTTGGAATCCCTTTATTTTTGTGCTGTGGCCCGTTCCATGCGCGGCAAGAGCGACCAGCAGCTGATTGCCTTTGACAGTGCGGAAAGTCATATCCGCCTTTCTGTGCGCCGCAGCCAGCGCATCGACCGCATTGACGTGCATTTGAAACGCGAGGAAAAAGCAGGCCGCGGACATGGCAAAGGCGTTGCGGTGAACGGCGTCCCTTTGCGCAGACTGGGCGAATTGTTCGGCACACTGTATGCAGTTGTGTTTTCTCCTGAGGACCTTTCGCTTGTCAAGAATGGACCCGGCGAACGCCGCCGCTTTCTGGATATGGAACTATGCCAGCTGAGCAGAGTGTATTATTATGATTTACAGCAGTACACCCGTATTCTGCGCCAGCGGAATAACCTGCTGAAAGGCATACAGAAAAAACCTGCACTGGAAGAAACGCTTTTTGTATGGGACGGACAGCTTGCAGATTACGGAGAACGCATTATTGCCGCCAGAGCGCGTTTTTTGGAACGCATGGACGGACTTGCGGCGGAAAAGCTGCGGCAGCTGACAGGCGGGCAGGACAGCCTTAAAACGGCATATCATCCAAACTGTGCCGCTGGGCTTCTGGCGGAACGGCTGCAAAAAAATAAGGAACGTGATATTTTTATGGGGGCAACGCAGTGCGGACCACATAAGGACGACATTCTGTTTACCATTGACGGGCGGGAGGTCAAGGCTTACGGCTCGCAGGGGCAGCAGAGAACGGTTGCGCTTGCGGCAAGGCTTGCAGAAATAGAACTGATACGCGCGGAAACGGGAGAGGAGCCTGTGCTTCTGCTGGATGATGTTTTTTCCGAGCTTGATGAGCGGCGGCAGAAATTCCTGCTGGAGAGCATTGAGGAAGAAGGATTGCAGGCATTCCTGACCTGTACGGGGATTGAGGATTCTCTGCGGCGGTATGTGGACGAGGGGAATTTATTCTATGTGGAAAATGGGAAGATATACGCTGGAGGCTCTGCGCCCTGAATTTTTACGGAAAAATATCGGGAAGTTTCATGATATTTTTTGGAATATCAGGAAATCTTTTTTTGAAAAGAATTATGAGGAAAAAGAATTTTGCTTCGTGGATGAAAGAAATTTTCTGGTCCGCGAAGCCTTTTTTATGCATAAAATCTATGGAAAAATATCTGCTCCGGTGGCTCTGACTTTGTAGTAAAAAATGTATACAATGCCTGTCTGCCCTTATTTTTTCGGAAAGAACTGCAAAAATACGCGGGGAAGTGTAATTTTTATCCCTACTTATGACGATATATACAATGAGAATTGAAAAAATGAGAAAAATGCTCTGTGCAGGGCGGCTTGATTTCTGAAACCGATTGGTACCATCTGGTTGAATTCTGAAGTCAGACGTCTAAGGCTGTTGTCAGGGAAATTTTCTCTGACAATATCCATAATGTGAGGTGATTTATATGAAAATATACAGCGGAAGAAATTTTATAAACCGTCTGAGCAGTCCGTCAAGGCTGGAAAGCCATGCGCCTGCGGGTAATACATCGAAAAAGGTTTCCAGAAATTTCGATGAAATTACCATTCATTCCAAAAATACGCCTGACGAAATGACTTTCGCCCGGGAATTATCCAAAAAAGTGATGAAAGAGGCTACCGCAGCTTCTGACCCGCAGAAGGTAGAAGAAATTCGGACACAGGTGCAGGATGGCAGTTACCATATCATGATTGATGAAATTGCGAAAAAAATGCTTTTGGGCTGATTTGGCCGGGCGTGAACAGAGAAAGGACTCCTGAAATGAATCATACAGAAGAACTTCAAAAAAACCTGACGGAAACATGTATGTTTCTGAAGGATATTACAGCGGTGGAAAAGGAAAAGCTGGACGCCGCACTGAAAAATAATGTGCTGATTCTGGAGGAATGTATCAAAAAAGAACAGGCCCTTGTGATGCGTTCACGCGGGCTTGACCAGAAACGGCAGAGTATTCAGAAAGCTATGGGTGCAGAACAGCAGACGCTCAAGCAGATTGTAGAGGGAGCTTCACCGGAAACAAAAGCCGTCCTCCTGCCGCTGTATCAGGAGATGGCAGCCGCGCTGGAGGAATACAAAGAGGTCTATGAGGGCGCGAAAACGGCTATAGAGGTGAATCTGCACCGTATCAACAGAGGGCTGGAAGGTTTGACGGGAAAACCCGCAGAGGCAGAGACGGTTTATTCCGGATACGGGGAAAAAGTGGAAAAACCGCGGACATTTACCAGCCGCAGAGTATAACCGGATAATTATTTTATTTTAGGAAAAACGAGGTGTTTCAATATGATAAGTTCTACATTCGGCGGATATATGATTGCAAAACTGGGGCTTTCTGCTGCCCAGCATGGCCTTCACCTGACAGGACAGAACCTGACGAACGCAGGCACGCCTGGCTATACCAGACAGGTTTTGGATCAGGTCAGCATCAACTACGGCGGGACCAGCCGCTATGCTTCCAGATATAACGTAAATATCGGTAACGGCGTGCTTGTAAAAGGCACTTCCCAGCTGCGTGACCCGTTTTTGGATCTGCGCTACCGCAACGAAGTTGCGCATTTTTCGGAACAGGGCGTTAAGCTGGACGTTTTGAACGACCTGCGCGATATTCTGGACGAAGTAAAAAATGCCGGCGATGATTCCCTTGGTGATGGCGGTATCTTCAACCAGATT
>CAMQRG010000154.1 GCA_947036475.1 uncultured Clostridia bacterium | reverse complement strand
GATAGCGTAGCGTCTCGTGGGCTCGGAGATGTGTATAAGAGACAGGGTCAGAAGTATCCCCTCAATCTGCAATTTAGGGTTGAGCTGCCGCTGCACTCTTTTTATTGTTTTCAAAAGATGCTCCAGCCCTTTTGCTGAAAGATAATGTGACTGCACTGGAATGATAACGCTGTCCGCCGCTGTCAGCGCGTTAAGCGTCAGCATACCCAACGAAGGCATACAGTCGATTAGTATGTAATCATAGCCGTCCTTGATTTCTTCCAGGTAGGTTTTCAGCACCGTTTCGCGGCTCATGGTGTTTACAAGGTTGACCTCCGTTGCCGACAGTTCGATGTTGGAAGGGAGTAAGTCGACACCTTCCTCACAGTGGAGGATTCCTTCTTCGCTGTCCAGAGGCTTGTCCAGTATGACTTTTTCCAGATTAGCGGCAAGTGTGACGGACAATTCGTCTGGCTGCCTGATCCCAAGCATTGTTGTCAGGTTCCCTTGTGAGTCCGCGTCAATGAGAAGCACCTTCTTTCCACATCTCGCAAGCCCTACGCCTAAATTTATAGATGTAGTTGATTTCCCGACACCGCCTTTTTGATTTGCTAAAGCTATGATTTTCATGTTACCCACTCCTCGCCTTTATGTATGTTATAATGAAAAATCTGCCTGCCTTGTCCAATTTTACTGATCCGATGAAAATTCGCTTTTGCAATATGGCACATGAGTCCCGTGACCATTATCGTCATAGGGGCGGCGTTTTCCATTAACCAGATCCCGAAAAGCAACAATTCTGTTTTCCGGCAATATAAAATCCTCTGTAGGAGAGATTCCGGTATCAAGTATGGCGATGGAGATTCCCCGTCCGGCATAGACCCGCCCCGCTGGGGCTTCGCCGGAGAGCGGATTTGTTTTCAAAGGCATGGTAAGCATCTCCCTTCTTTCTTTATTAAAATATGTGGGAGAGGGATTTTTGGGAAGGTTTTTCGGGGAATGGTTCCTGCTGAAACGAAATTTTTCCGGAACAGGAAAAAACTCTTTGCTTTGTAAAATATCTGCCGATATAGAATAAAGAAGGCAGATGCTTTCTATGGGAAAATCAGAAGTTGAGGAAGGTGATACGCATGATTACTTCGATTGCGGCGATGAGTATGAATATGCACGCGGCAAAACTGCAGCAGAGTGTGGAAATTGCCATGCTCAAGGATACTATGGAGCAGCAGGAGGTCGCGATGAATCAGCTTATGCAGATGGTTTCCAATGCGACGCTCGGCAGCAATATTGATACTTATGCATGATTTTCCGGAAGGAAAAGAAGGGCAGGAATGATGTTCCTGTCCTTTTTTCGTGTGGAAACGGAAAGAGGTCTGTTTTTGCCTGTCGGGGCATATCTTTTTTGTAGGAAGGTAAAAGGGGTGGTGCAGAATGGAGGAAAAAGTGGGCAGCGATGCAAATAAACTGCTTTCTGAAATGATGGGGGAACAGGGGCAGGACGCGCTGCGTATGCTGGAACGGCTGGAGCGGCTCAGGCGGCTGATGGGGAGCCAGACGGAGCGGCAGGAAAAGACAGGAACGGCGGCTGCGCCCGCCGCGCTTCCGGAAAAAAGAGAGGTACGTCCGCCGTTTGGGGGAAGTGTCAGCGAAAATATGATTACGGCGGCAATCCCTTTTCTGGACCAGGAATACCAGAGGGATTTATACATAATCGTCCGGCTGATGGAAATGCGAAGGGTGTTTTCTGGCGGAATACTGGAGGCGCGGAGCAGGCAGGAGGAGCCTTCCTCCATGCGCAGGCGGAAAATGCTGCGGGCGGTGCGCCCCTACCTTCCGGCGGAGGACAGGAAACAGCTGGATATGCTGATTAAAGTGATAGATATGAAAGAGATTTTGGAACGGGAGGGTGGAAAATGACAGCGACACCTTGGGATACGCCGCAGATGCAGGCTTTGGGAGAGGAACGTCTGCGGCTTCTGCGAGAAGCTGCAGAAAAAAGCAAAGATAAAACAGGCATGGAGCGGCTGGATGTTTTTCTGGAATACGGAGAAAAACTGGCGGCGGGAGGCACACTTCCGCCTGAGGAGCAGAAAGCGCTGCTTTCGGCTGCGGCGGCAGGAATGCCGGAAAAAGAACAGGCACATATGGCACAGATCATGGCAATGCTGGGACTGTGACCGTGCAGAAAAGCCCCTGATGATAAGAGCATATCCATAAATTATCTGTGCGCATTTTGCTTCAGCTTTTCCGGCAGTCTTTGTCGCTTTTCCTTGCCGTACCACTCGGTACACCTGCAAAAAAGCTCCTTGTCTGCCGAAAAATCTGGCTGCGCAATCTGCACGTATCTTATTTATGGATAGGCTCTAAGTCCGGGGCTTTTCCATGTTATAAGCGAAGGTATCCTTCTGCATTTTATGCCGAAAGCATTTGAGAAAGCCCTATTTTTAGTAAAACCGCATATTGAATTTATGCCGCAAAAATGAGAAAATAAACGGGTATAGAGGGAACGGGTAACACCCCGTAGGAACGGAAGGAGATACTATGGAAAACTTGAAAGCAATCGTGCTGGCGGCAGGCGAGGGTTCTCGCATGAAATCCAAAACACCGAAGGTTCTGCATAAAATACTAAATAAAACCATGCTGGATTATGTGATTGAAGCGGCACGAGGCGGTAGTGCCGAGGCAGTCTGCGTTGTGGTCGGACATAAAGCGGAAGAAGTGAAGGCGGGCATTGCGTGTGACGGTGTGGGGTTTGCGCTGCAAAAGGAGCAGAAGGGCACAGGGCATGCAGTCATGATGGCGGCGGATTTTATAGAGGACGATAAGGACATGCTGATTCTGTATGGAGATACACCGTTGATGCAGGGGGAATCCCTGGCACGTCTTGCGGAAATTCACCGTACAGAGGGTAACGGCGTAACTGTTGTTTCCGCCGTATTGGACGACCCGACAGGCTATGGGCGTATTGTGAGGGATTCGGCGGGGAATTTCCGGAAAATTGTGGAACATAAGGACGCATCTGCCGAAGAACGCGGCATACAGGAAATCAATACAGGCATTTATATTTTTAATGGCAGGGCGCTGCGGGAATCCCTGCAAAAGCTGGGCAACGAAAATGCGCAGGGGGAATATTACCTGACAGACTGTTTGGAAAGCATATTGCTTGACGGCGGCAGGGTAGGCATTGTGACGGCGGAAGATGCAGACGAGTTTTTTGGCGTCAATTCGCGCGTGCAGCTGGCAGAAGCGGCAGGAATCATGCGGGAGCGCGTGAACCGTAAACACATGGAAAACGGCGTGACAATCATTGACCCTGCGAATACCTGTATTGACCCGAGTGTGAAAATTGGTATGGATACAGTCATATTGCCGGGCTGCGTGCTGGAAGGGGATACCGTTATTGGGGAGGATTGTGAGGTTGGCCCGCATACCCGCCTGACGGACATGAAGCTCGGGAACGGGGTGAAAATACAGCAAACGGTAGCACTTGAATCGGAAATTGGAGATGGTGCGGTCGTGGGGCCGTTCGCTTATATCCGTCCGAACTGCCATATTGGTAACCGTGTAAAGGTCGGGGATTTTGTGGAGGTGAAAAATTCCACAATTGGCGATGGAACAAAAATCCCGCATCTTTCTTACGTTGGCGATACAGATGCGGGGGAGAGAATCAATTTCGGCTGCGGGAGTATTATGGTAAACTATGACGGTAAGAAAAAGCACCGCACAACAGTTGGCAACGATGTATTTGTGGGCTGTAATGTAAACCTTGTTGCACCAGTGACGGTGGAACAGGGCGCGTACATTGCGGCAGGCTCTACCATTACGAAAGATGTGCCGGAGGACGTGCTTGCGGTGGCAAGGGCAAGACAGCAGGTGATTAAAGGCTGGAAAGAAAAACGCTTTGAAAAGTAAACGGCGGAAAGATTGACGGCAGCTGTTTTGCCTGCAAAGGTGAAATATAATCATTTATTTGCAAATTTAAGAAAAAACAGGCATTGCGGCACATACGGGTATTTTTGCCCTTGCCGTAATGTCTGTTTTTCCCGTTCCTAACGGTCAAATCAGCTGTTCCATTCTAAGACAGAAATCTGCATTTTTTGGCAGATATTTCTGACCAGCTGCTCAATTCTGGAATCATTTTTATCTGGAAATTTTATGGCCAGATTGCAGCGCAGCGCATCGATAAGGAAATAAAACGAAAACTTTTCACTTTTTATATACTGCTCAGCTGTTTCATAAAGGGCTGCATAAGTCAACGGTGTTGTGCAACAGTATATTTCTGTTTCGCCCTAACACGTTGCTGGATCTGTTTGCAGCCATAATAATGCAGCATCAATTCCTCTGCTGATTTTATAAAGGTGTTTTTCATCTTGAGCATAACGGTATAGAGTCCCTTTTCCTGTATGCATTTGGGAGTTTTTTTCTATTTTGTAAACAGTAAAGCAGGAGTCGGCCAGCTTTTCGAGGATTTCAATAAATACTGCCATAACGTCTTTGCTGAAGCTGTTTTCTGCGGCTACAAAAATAGAAATGGTATGCAGTCCTTTGGGCAGTGCGGTGCTCCAGTTGTATTCATCAAAATTATCGTGCATTATGATAAATGATATATTTTCTGTTTCACTATTGCAGTTTACTTTTTGTCGATTGAAAAGCATGATAATTCTCCTGTCTGCGCAGGCTCCGCATTAGTATTTTGACAAATTCTTTTGGTGTTGTCAAAAT
>CAMQRG010000153.1 GCA_947036475.1 uncultured Clostridia bacterium | reverse complement strand
GCGTCTCGTGGGCTCGGAGATGTGTATAAGAGACAGGTATATCCCCTACTTCTACTCTACGTATGAAGAAGGGAACGAATCCAAAATCAGTGATAAAAAGAAAATTATTGTACTCGGTTCCGGTCCTATCCGTATCGGTCAGGGCGTAGAATTTGACTACTCCACAGTACACGCCGTTACAACAATCAAGGAATTCGGTTACGAATCCATCATCATAAACAACAACCCTGAAACCGTTTCCACAGACTATACCACAAGCGACAAACTGTATTTTGAACCGCTGACTGTGGAGGACGTTATGAATGTTGTAGAAATAGAGCAGCCAATCGGCGTCATTGCTTCTCTGGGCGGACAGACCGCAATCAACCTTGCGGAGCCTTTGATGGAACGCGGCGTAAAAATCATCGGAACAGACGTTGCGGCAATCGAAAAAGCCGAAAACCGCGATGCGTTCGAGCATATCATGGAAAAACTGGATATCCCTCAGCCCAAAGGCCGCGCAGTTACAAATATTGAGGACGGCGTAAAAGCGGCGAATGAAATTGGCTATCCTGTTCTGGTGCGTCCTTCCTATGTGCTGGGCGGCCGCGCAATGCAGATTGTCGCAAACGAGGACGCACTCCGCACGTATCTGAAAAGCGCGGTAGCCATTAACGAGGACCAGCCTGTACTGGTAGACAAATATATCCAGGGCAAGGAGCTGGAGGTAGACGCAGTCTGTGATGGAAACGACGTATTCGTGCCCGGCATCATGGAACATGTGGAACGGACAGGTATCCATTCCGGCGACTCCATCAGCGTATACCCGACATTCAGTGTATCCTCCAAAGCAAAAGGAAAAATTTTGGAATACACCAAAAAGCTGGGGCTCGGCATCGGTATCAACGGCCTGTTCAATATCCAGTTTATTGTGGACAAGCAGGATAATGTCTATGTTATCGAGGTAAACCCCCGTTCCTCCCGTACTGTGCCCTTCCTTTCCAAGGCAACCGGCTACTCCCTTGCGGATATCGCAACGCTGGTTATCCTTGGCAAGAGTTTGAAAGAACAGGGCATTTTCGGGCTGTATCCCGATGAAAAGAATAGATGGTATGTCAAAGTGCCCGCATTCTCCTTCTCCAAGCTGCATGGCATGGATACTTACCTTTCCCCTGAAATGAAATCCACGGGGGAGGCTATCGGCTATGACAACAAGCTGAACCGCGCTCTCTATAAAGCTTTGCAGGCATCCGGCATGAATATACAGAATTATGGTACCGTGCTTGCGACTATCGCGGATAAGGATAAGGAGGAAGCCCTGCCGCTTATCCGCCGGTTCTACGAACTCGGCTTCAATATTGAAGCAACAAAAGGTACTGCGGATTTCCTGAAAGAACATGGCATCCGTACCCGCGTGAAGAAAAAACTTTCCGAAGGCAGCGAAGAAATTGTAGAATCCATTCGTCAGGGATATGTCAGCTATGTTATCAATACAAGGGATATCAATTCCACGGAAGGCATGAGCGATGGACAGGATATCCGCCAGTGCGCTGTGGAAAACAACATCACAGTATTCACCGCGCTGGATACCGTCAGCGTACTGCTTGACGTACTGGAAGAAACAACGCTGGCAATCTCTACGATTGATGCGTAAAATCCCGCAGGAGTTCCATTCCATTCCTGACCGGATTTTCAAAATCAGAGCATACGGAAAATTTCCGTACTGCTCTGGTTCTGCATAAATAAAGCAGACTTTTCCGCTATCATGATACCATATTCTTTAGGAGGATTTTTGTGAAGCAATCTCTTTTCACCATACAAAGCAACGAACAGCTTGCCGAAGGTGTATACAAAATGGTTCTGGCGGGAGATACCTCCGCCATTACCGCACCCGGGCAGTTTGTCAATATCCGGCTGAACGGCTTTTTCCTGCGCCGCCCGATTTCCGTCTGTGATTACGGGGAAAACAGCCTGACAATCATTTACAAAACAGTCGGCAAGGGTACCGAAGCTATGGGCCGCATGAAAGCCCCGCATAAGCTGGACATTCTGACCGGACTCGGCAACGGCTACAATACTGCGCCCAGCGGGGAATATCCCCTGCTGGTGGGCGGCGGGGCCGGTGTGCCGCCGATGTATGCGCTGGCAAAAAAACTGCTCGCGGAGGGTAAGCACCCCATCGTGATTCTCGGTTTTAACCGAAAAGAAGAAATATTCTATGCGGCAGAATTTGAAGCCCTTGGCGCGGAAGTCCATATTGCTACCGCAGACGGCAGCTTTGGCACGAAAGGTTTTGTGACCGATGTCATTGCCTCCCTTCCCGATTACACCTATTTTTATGCCTGCGGGCCGGAACCTATGCTGAAAGCCCTTTCCGCCTGCACAAAAACAAGCGGACAGCTCAGCTTTGAGGAACGCATGGGGTGCGGCTTCGGCGCGTGCATGGGCTGCTCCTGCCAGACAAAATACGGCAGCAAGCGCATCTGCAAAGACGGCCCTGTGCTGGAAAAGGAGGAAATCCTATGGTAAAAACAAGCGTAACCCTCAGCGGCCTGACGCTGGAAAATCCTGTCATACCCGCAAGCGGCACATTCGGCTATGGGTATGAATTTGCGGAACTGTATGACATCAATATCCTTGGCTCCTTTTCCTTCAAGGGAACAACAAAAGAACCCCGTTTCGGCAATCCTACACCTCGTATTGCGGAATGTCCGGCAGGCATGATTAACTCCGTCGGACTGCAAAATCCCGGCGTTGAAAAAGTAATTTTGGAAGAACTGCCCAAACTGGCAAAATGTTTCCATAAACCTGTTATTGCCAATGTCAGCGGCTTTTCTGTGGACGAATACGCATACACCTGCGAAAAACTGGACAAACAGGAACAGGTCGGGCTACTTGAGGTCAATGTCAGCTGTCCGAACGTGCACCATGGCGGCATGAGTTTCGGTACAAGCCCCGAAGCCGTCGCAGAAGTCACAAGAGCCGTAAAGGCTGTCACGAATAAACCTGTATACATGAAGCTGAGTCCCAATGTAACGGATATTGTATCCATCGCAAAGGCATGCGAAGAAGCCGGGGCAGACGGCATCAGCCTGATAAATACGCTGATGGGAATGCGGATTGATTTGAAAATAAAACGCCCTGTCATCGCCAATAAAATGGGCGGCTTTTCCGGCAGCGCCATTTTCCCCGTTGCCCTGCGCATGGTTTATCAGGTTGCAGAAACCGTAAAAATTCCCGTCATGGGCATCGGCGGTGTTTCCTCAGCTGAAAATGTAATTGAAATGATGCTTGCGGGCGCGACTGCGGTGCAGGTTGGCGCGGCAAATCTGGTTGACCCCTTCATCTGCAAAACCATCATAGAAGATTTGCCCCGCGTGATGGAAAAATACCATATCAGCGATTTGAACGACATTATAGGAGGTGCGCACAAATGAGCAAAGACGTTATTATCGCCTGTGATTTCAGCAGCAAAGCGGAACTTCTGACATTTCTTGATAAGTTCAGCGGCGAAAGCGTGAAGCCTTTTCTGAAAGTCGGCATGGAGCTTTTTTATGCCGAAGGACCTGAAATCGTGCGGGAAATCAAGCGGCGGGGACACAAAATATTCCTTGACCTCAAACTGCATGATATTCCAAACACAGTTAAAAAAGCCATGGCTGTTCTTTCCGCGCTGGACGTGGATATTGTGAACCTGCACGCCGCCGGAACAATCAGCATGATGGAAGCGGCACTGGAAGGGCTGACCCGTCCGGACGGCACGCGTCCCCTGCTCATTGCCGTCACCCAGCTGACTTCTACCAGCGAGGAACGCATGAAAAACGACCTGCTGATTGACCGCGCATTAGATGCAGTTGTCCTGCATTATGCCGCAAACGCTAAGGCCGCGGGGTTGGACGGTGTGGTCTGCTCCCCGCTTGAGGCTGGCAAGGTCAAAGGAGTATGCGGAGATGCATTCCTGACTGTAACGCCCGGCGTACGCTTCGCAGATGGAAATATCGGCGACCAGGTGCGCGTTACCACGCCTGCAAAAGCAAAAGAACTTGGTTCAGATTATATCGTTGTCGGCCGGCCTATCACAGAGGCGGCTGACCCTGTTGCGGCGTACAAAAGATGTATTGCTGAATTTTTAAAATAAAAACCTTGAGGCTCTGCCTCAAACTCCGCTTCTTTCTTTCAAAGAAAGAAGCAAAGAAGATTTTGCGAAACTACATTTCGCAATAAAAGTGTGAGATAACATTCCACGTCTTTATTCTAGGAGGGAACACGAATGAACATCAAAGAACAGATTGCAAAAGACCTGCTTTCTATCGGCGCAGTTTTCCTGCGCCCTGAGGAGCCGTTTACGTGGGCAAGCGGCATCAAAAGCCCCATTTACTGCGATAACCGTCTGACGCTGACCGCGCCCGAGGTACGGAATCATGTAGAAAATGCACTGGCGGAAACAATACGCAGAGAATACCCAGACTGCGAGGTACTGATGGGTACAAGCACAGCAGGCATCGCACATGCCGCCATCACCGCACATCTGATGGGTCTGCCGATGGGCTATGTACGCTCCGGCGCAAAAGACCATGGCAGAAACAACCAAATTGAAGGCAAGCTGGAAAAAGGTCAGAAAGTCGTTGTTGTAGAAGATTTGATTTCCACAGGCGGCAGCGTTCTGGAAGTGGTAAATGTACTGCGGGAAGCCGGCGCAGATGTGCTTCTGTCTCTTATACACATCTGACGCTGCCGACGACTCCTTACGTGTA
>CAMQRG010000152.1 GCA_947036475.1 uncultured Clostridia bacterium | reverse complement strand
GGAGCTTTTTTGCAGGCGTACCGAGTGGTACGGCAAGGAAAAGCAACAAAGACTGCTGGAAAATCTGAAGCAAGATGTGCGTAGATAATTTACGGATAGGTTCTAAGCCTTTGTTTTGTAAAACAAGGGCTTTTTTATGAACAAAATCCTGTCCGCCGCCTGATATTTTTTAACAAAATTTAAGATTCTCGTCAGGAATTATTAAAACAGGCGCGTTATACTGAAAGAAACAGATTAAAAACGACCAAAATACCCAGCCGCCCAGCGGCACAAGGAGGCTATTATGAAAAAAATATACGCGCTTTTTCTCATCTGCGGCATGACACTTGGGCTTTCCGCCTGCGGCGGAGAACCCGGCAAGCCTATGGAACAGCCCCCGCAGGAAAACAGCACAGAGCTGCCGGAGGCCATGACAACCATGTCCGCCCCCATACATGCTCTGGCAGAAACCATGCTCAATACCGGTATGGATTACCAGCCAGATGACCCTGAATTTTTCTGGAACAGCCTGCATTTCTTTTTGGAAACCTACGGAAACCGGCATGAAGCAGTCGGGTTGTCTGACGATGGCATAATGCGCGTCCCGCGGAAAACCATGCAGGAACACGCCATCGCGCTGTTTTCAGCTTATGGCGACCTGTTGGAACTGCCTGAAAGTCTTTCCGGCCGCATCGCCTATGACAGCAGCTGGGACGCTTATCTTGTCTATTCCGAGGAATACGCGCCGTATACACTGGCACTGGCAGAACTTTCCGAAGAAAACGGAACATACCATCTGGAGGCTGCCCTCAGCGGCATTGACGGGGAAACTGTCGGCGTATGGGAAGTTGAGCTTGTGAAAAATACTTATGCGGACGGCATACAGAATCCGCTGTATCCTTACAGTGTTGCGTCCATGCGCTCTCTGGCGGCGCAGAAGGATCAGGCTGTCTTTAACGGTTTGACCGATTCACACACCGCAGAAGTCACACTCAGCGACGGTACAGTTGCGGCGTTCCAGTTTGATGCGGATTCCGAGGTCAGCAAAGCCCTGCAAAATCTTGATATCGGCGAAGGCTTTACCATAGAGTACCAGACCGACGAAAAAAATGGAACGGCAAAGATTGTCAGAGCGGAATAAACGTCCGCCTGCGTTCTGAAAGAGCATAAAAAAAATGCCGGAAAACTCCGGCATTCTGCTCTCGATGCGACAGGATTTGAACCTGCGGCCTCTGCGTCCCGAACGCAGCGCTCTACCAAGCTGAGCCACGCATCGTCAACGATATTATTTTGCGCTATTTTTGCGGAAATGTCAAGAAAAATTTTTGAGAAAAACAAAAAAAATGTTTCAGGAACGAAAAACGGCATTTCCTGCATAAAATTTGTTCCCGAAAAACTAACCATACAACTGCTTTTATCGTAATACTGGATACTGTCGGCTCAATCCTTCTCCTCCTCCTGTTCGCGGGCGGCGGCGCGGTTGAGTTCCTCCATATAGCCTGCCGTAATAATGCCGGACGGCAGGGCAATGATGGCAATGCCGACAAATGAAGAAAGTATTGTTACCAGCTTACCCGCCGCAGTAACAGGCGCGATATCGCCATAGCCTATCGTGGAAAGGCTGACCGTTGCCCAGTAAATCGCGTCGAAATATGTCGGGAAAGTATCCGGCTCAATGTTAAATATGATAAGCGCGGAAACAAGTACATACGCTGCCGCCAGCGTGCAGACAGCCAGCAGGGGCGTACGCTGCCTGTGCATCACGTCCAGAATGATGCGCATGCTTTTGGAATAGCGCAGCATCTTAAATGCGCGGAACGCCCTGAAACAGCGGACAAGCCGGAACAGCTTCAGCATTCTCAGCCCGCTGGAAACAGCAAAAAAAGTTGGCAGTATGGCAATAAAGTCCACGATAGCAAGAAATGTAAACGGATAGATAAAAAAGGAAACAATGCCTTTTTCCAGGTGCAAATCGGCAGTAGCTTCCCGCAGCAGGTAATCCACAATGAAAACTGCCGCCGCAACCGTTTCAATCGCATGGAATACAGGCGGCTCCTGCTTAAAGGCAAGCGGAAAAATACTGACAAGTATCAGCGCAATCATAATATAATCGTAAATTTTGCTGGCGCGGTCGTCCTTTTCGGCTACCGTAATGATTTCGTGTATTCGTTCCCGCATTATTCTGCTCCCATTGTCCCTTTGTGAAACCTGTTTTTTCCATTATAACATGGAACGCAGGGCGGCACAATGGCGGAATCCGACGGTCTCTTTTAAAATAAGCGTTGCTGTGATATCACTTTGTCAATTTCACTAAAACACTTAATGAAACGAGCCGGAAGCAGCTCCTTCCATTGTCTATCCTTGTAACAGACAAGAAACTATTGTATTGTATCAAAAGAAATGGAGAGGAGCTTATTTATGGCGCCGGGTGAAGTGCTAAAGTATTGTCTTGAAACCCTTGACGGGACGGTTTTGGTAAACAGTTGGGGAGAACAGGGGGTATTTTATAACCCTGACGGCAAACTAAAACGGGGTATCTACATTCTGACCGTCAAAGAGAAAGATGGAGCGAATGATAAAAGTTCAAAATTGGACAGAAAAGACGTTTATCGTGTGAATTTAGGAATACGTAAAGATTCATTTTCTAAAATGTTTGGAGCAATTCCCGCACGCCCAGCGAAAGGATGCATTGTCAATATGGATTATGACTTTTCATCCATAAATACATTGTTGCCACACCCTGTATACGCATGGATGGGATGGATTTGTATATTGAACCCATCTAAAGAATGTTTTGATGAGCTAAAACCGCTCATTCAAGAGGCATATGCGTGCGCAAAAGAAAAATATGAAAGGCGCAAAATATAATTTGGCGTTTGCTATCCATTGCGTTACTGAGATACGGAGTGATTGTCACTCAGCCCCCCTGCATTTTATACAGTCGGGCCCGTTGTTTTGACGAAGGATTTAAAAAATAAAGTATTAACAACACGGATCTGAAAGGGGAGATCCGACGTGACTTTGTACCTTCGCTTGACAAGGGGATACACGCTTTTTCAGCCGTATATACCCTTGTCAAGCGAAGGTATGCCTAATAAAAACAGAAAAGGAGAAAACATATGCATAAAAAAATTTTAGGGATACTTCTGGCGGCAGTGCTGCTTCTGCCCTCTGCTGCCTCTGCAAAAGAAACAGACACACACCCTTATCAAATTACAGTCAATCTAACGGACAACATTGTAACAGTTTACAGGAAAGACAGCGCAGGACGCTACACTACACCCGACCGCGCGTTTGTCTGCTCCGCAGGCGGCTATACACCGGAAGGAACATTCCGCACAACAGACAAATATATCTGGCGTCCGTTATTCGGCAATGTATACGGGCAGTACGCTACGCGCATCACCGGCAGCATATTGTTCCATTCCGTCCCCTATCTCAAGCAGGATAAAAGCACGCTGGAATACGACGAATACAATAAACTCGGCACATCGGCCTCGGCAGGCTGCATTCGTCTGACTGCCGCAGACGCGAAATGGATTTATGACAACTGCTCCGGCGGGACAGTCGTAGAAATGTACCGCGGCAGCCGGAAAGAGCCGCTCCAGCCGGAACAGCCTGCAAAAATTGATACTTCCGATTCCCGAAAGGGCTGGGACCCGACAGACCCCGACCCCGCAAACCCATGGAAAAACCCGAAGGCAGAGCAGGCGGAACAGCCGAAAGCAGAAGAACCGGATTCTCCGCCGGAATGGATAAAACCTTTGCTGGAAGAATCGCCCGCAGAAGCAGAGCCGGAAACAGAAAAGCCGGATTCTCCGCCGGAATGGGTAAAGCCCCTGCTGAACCAGACGCAGAGCGCAGAACCGCTGGTTTCCGCCTCCGCCGAAACCATACCCGAAACGCCGGCAGAACCCCTGCCGGAAGCCTTTCGGTTACAGGCAGCAGGAAGGGAAACGACTTATACGGTAAAGGGCTTTCGTGAAAACGGGGACTGTTACCTGACGGAGCAGGACGCAAGGCAGGCGTTTGCCCATTTAGGTGTTACGCTGCTGTTCCAGAGAAAAGATAATGCAGATGAGCCTATGGTGCTCTGGCAGAAAACACTGCACAGCGTTTCAAACCAAAAGGCTGGCAGGCAGTTTTATTACAGCCTGCGGGAACTGGCGGAACTTACCGGTACAGAAGCTGTACAAACACCGAACGGCGGTTTTTCCCTCCGGCGGCAGGACGGCAAGGTGTGGATAGACCCTTTCGCGTCTTAATGTCAACCTGCTTTTATCGTCTCTGACAAATATTCGTTTTGAGGAGAATTGTCAAAAATATACTTGCACATGATGCAGAACGGATTATAATGAAAAATATTAACACCAGCAGCAATAACAAGGAGGACGTAAAAATGGATAATGTGATGCACTTGAGCATTGATGGCATGGGTATCGTATTTTTCTCGGCAGAAACTATGAAGTATGTAGCCCCCGGAACTGATTTTTTGACAGCAGAATTTATTCAACCCCATCAAATTGCAGAGCATATTAAAAAAGGAGATATTACCGCTTTCTGCACCGGTTCTGGCGGAGATTTTAACATTCATTTTTTGTCGGGGTATCCTTCTGCCGATGCTAATAAGGAGTATCCTGTTTCAATCCGATTGGGAATAGAAGTTCAAGGCGGTTCTATTCAATTTTGTGATTTGTTCTGGTTAAGTAATTGGAACACAGATTTTCCCGAAAGCCAACTCATTTCCTGTCTCTTATACACATCTCCGAGCCC
>CAMQRG010000151.1 GCA_947036475.1 uncultured Clostridia bacterium | reverse complement strand
CTACACGTAAGGAGTCGTCGGCAGCGTCAGATGTGTATAAGAGACAGTTTACGGACAGGGCGCGTCCCGTATGACAGCGCGGGAGCTTCACCGCGAAGTGCAGCAGGTGGAGCGCGAACTGCGGGAAAAATATATTGAAAAACGCCCGCCGAAAAATAACATGCTTGCGGACCATCTGGACGAAGAAGCTCTGGAATGGCTGGAGGCTCTGCGGCGGAAGAAATAATCAGGATTGTATGGAGAATTTTTATGAGGGGATACCTGAAAGAAGAAAGCTATAAAGATTATCGGGATGAGGAACTGGTGCGTATCGCGCAGGCCGGAGATGATGCAGTGCAGGATTATCTGCTGGACAAGTATAAATCTCTTGTGCGGGCAAAATCCAGGGCCTATTTTTTGATTGGCGCAGACAGCGAGGATATCATTCAGGAAGGCATGATAGGGCTGTATAAAGCTGTAAGGGATTTTAACGGAGAGAAAAATACATCGTTCCGCAGTTTCGCGGAACTTTGTGTAAACCGGCAGATGATTACAGCAATTAAGGCGGCAACACGCCAGAAGCACCAGCCGCTGAATTCCTATATTTCTCTGAACAAGCCGGTCTATGAAGATGAAACAGAACAGACTTACATGGATTTATTGCAGGAGGGTGCATTTCTGAATCCGGAAACACTGCTGATTGGGCAGGAAAACCGGAATTTTCTGGAAGACCAGCTGGTGAAGCATTTAAGTGGTTTTGAAACAAGGGTTCTGATGCTCTATTTGCAGGGGCGGAGTTATTTTGAAATCGCGCGGACGCTGAAAAAACCGGAAAAATCTATTGATAACGCACTGCAACGGATAAAAAAGAAACTGGAACGTTTTTTGGAAGAAAAAGATGTTGACGGAATGGAAAAAATATGATAGCATATAAAAGCTGGCGGACATTGTGACGATGTCCATATGCTGCTATGGCTCAGCAGGTAGAGCGTCGCCTTGGTAAGGCGGAGGTCACGGGTTCGAATCCCGTTAGCAGCTTCCAAAACCTTGATTTTTCAAGGTTTTTTCTTTTGTCTAAAAATCAATTTGGCATAATAAGGACAGCCAATCAGCTGATTTTATGCGGCCGGTTATTGTTAATTACCTCTATTTTGGACATCTTGGTATATTGTCAAATAAAGCGAAAGGGCAGAGTCTTTTTTACAGATTCTGTCCTTTCGGTATTGCGGAAAAATCATTATTCTTCAAGGCTTGCCTGTCCCGTCAGGCGGTTTGCCGCCTTATCCTTTTCCTGTATAAAATGCCCTGCGGAGGGTATTTTTTTTGTCCGGTAGTATTCCGGATTTTCCGTCTGAAATTCTTCTGTTGTAAATACTGCTGTGAGGGTGCTGTTCTTTTTCAACGTAAACACCTGTACACCCGAAACGTTTTTTGTTGCTCCGGCAGAAATCAGCTCTGTATTCAGCAGAACAGCTTTGTCACTGTTGCGGATTAGCAGAAGGTCCTGTTCTGCGTCCAGCTTTTGCATCCGTACCAGCGGCGAACGCGCGGAATAGGCATTGACCAGTTTTTTCCGGTTCATCTTCGTTGCGTAGACGGAAAGCGGGACTTTTGCGGCTTTTCCATTTTCAAAGAAGAATACGACCTGTCCGGCGTAGTCTGCTGTTGCCGTCATGTAAACGATACGTTCTTCCGGCTCCATGTTCAAAAGGTTCGGCAGATAATCTCCCAGCGCACTCGCTTTGCTGTCTGCCGCATCTGCTGCTTTCAGCTTGTATACATTTTGTTTGTCGGAGAAAAAGAGGATATCCATACGGTTTGCGGCCTCCTGCTCTACCAGCAGACGGTCCTCCTCTTTCAGCTTCTGCTCTCCGGCAGAACGCAGAGAGGAAAGCGGAATTTTTTTGAAATAATTGCCTTCCGTCAGGAACAGCTTTATAGCATAATCCTCAATGAAATCTTCAGGATTCAGCGCGGGAACTTCCTCCTCCTGAATGATTTCTGTTTTCCTTGGTCTGCCGAATTTTTTTGCGACATTTTTCAGCTGGCGGCAGATAATATTTTTCATTTTTGTTTCACTTTTCAGCGTTTCGTTCAGTTCGGTAATTTCTTTTTCCAGTGTTTCCAGTTCCTCCAGCCGCCGCAGGATATATTCTTTGTTGATATTACGCAGTTTGATTTCCGCGATATAATCCGCCTGTATTTCGTCAATTCCGAAGCCTGCCATCAGGTTTGATACAACCATACTTTCCTGCTCCGTATTACGAATGATGGCGATAGCTTTGTCGATATCCGCCAGAATTTTGGAGAGTCCCAGTAAAAGATGGTGCTTGTCAGATTTTTTCTGCACGTCAAACGCAAGCTGACGCCGGATAGAATCAAGTCGGAAGTTTGTCCAGTGCCGCAGAATATCGCCTACGCCCAGCGTCAGGGGCTTGCCGTCTATCAGCACGTTGAAATTGCAGCTGAAGCTGTCTGCAAGGGGCGTCATGGCATATAATTTGTGCATCAGCACGTCCACATTTGTAGATTTTTTTATGTCAATGGCGATTTTCAGCCCGTTCAGGTCGGTTTCGTCCCGCACTTCTGTAATATCCTTCAGCTTGCCGGCTTTCACCAGAGCGAAAATTTTGTCTATAATCGCTTCAATATTTGTGGTGTAGGGAATTTCCAGAATTTCAATGCAGTTATTTTTTTTGTCGTACTGGTATTTTGCCCGCAGTTTCACGCTGCCGCGTCCGGTTTTGTAGATTCGTTCCAGTTCCTCTCTGTTATAGACCAGCAGGCCGCCTGTGGAGAAATCCGGTGCAAGGAGCGTTTCGCAAAGGTCGATGGTTTCGTCCCGGATAAAACGGATTGTCGTTTCGCACAGTTCGGCGAGGTTGAAGCTGCAAATGGAGCTTGCCATGCCTACGGCGATGCCAAGATTCGGATTTGCGAGGATATTGGGGAATGTTGTGGGCAGGAGCGTTGGCTCCTGCATGGAATCATCGTAGTTATTGATAAAATCCACAGTATTTTTGTCGATATCCGCAAAAATCTCGTTGCAGACTGCTGCCAGTTTAACTTCGGTATACCGCGGCGCAGCGTATGCCATATCGCGTGAATACTGTTTGCCGAAATTGCCCTTGGAATCGACAAACGGCACAAGCAGTGCGCCGTTGCCCTCCGTCAGACGAACGAGTGTCTCATAAATTGCCGCATCACCATGAGGGTTCAGCTTCATGGTCTGACCGACTACATTGGAGGACTTTGTCCTGTCGCCTTTCAGGAGGTTCATGAGGTACATGGTATACAGCAGTTTCCGATGAGAGGGCTTAAAGCCGTCAATTTCAGGGATTGCGCGGGAAACGATAACACTCATGGCGTAGGGCATATAGTTTGTTTCCAGCGTTTCTGTGATGCACTGTTCCTGTATGAAGTTTTCATGAAATTCTTTTGTTGTATTTTTTTTCTTCGGCATGGTTTCCACCTTTTCTGATAAAGACCTAAAAACTGCAGGACGCTGTCCCGCACCCTGCAAGGGCTTTCAGCCCTTGACCCATTTTCCGCCATGCATTTGCATGGCGGGAGAAGCTTCTCGTTTGGAACTGCAAAGCACAATTGCAGTAAAGTTCAGATGCCGCAGGCAGAGTGCTGAAAGCCCTTGCGGGAGTTTGAGGGTGCTGAGCCTCCGGTGGAGGCTCGTTCAGCACCGACCGGAACGGAGTGCAGACCAGAGCCCTCAAGGTTTTTGCCTTTTGTTCTTTAACTGATATCCGTCATATCGAGGTACTTGTAGCCTTCTTCGGCAATAAACTCCTTCCGCCCGGAAAGGTTTTCGCCGAGCAGAAGCTCAAACATTTTCTGCGTGCGTTCCGCTTCATCGGGCGTGACCAGAATCAGCCGCCGGGTCTCAGGGTTCATCGTCGTTTCCCACATCATTTCCGGCTGGTTTTCACCCAGTCCCTTCGAGCGGTTGACTTTGACCTTCCCTTTCAGTTTTCCTAAAATCTGGCCCTTTTCCGTTTCGGAATAGGCAAAATATGTGTTTTTCCCGTTTATGATTTCATATAGCGGTGATTCCGCGATAAAAACTTTTTTTGCGTGAATCAGCGTCGGGGTCAGGCGGTAAAGCATTGTCAAAAGCAGCGTCCGTATCTGGAACCCGTCCACGTCCGCATCTGTGCAGAGTATGACTTTGCTCCAGCGCAGCTGCTCCAGATCAAAGGAGTTCATGCCTGTCTGGTGCTTTGACTTGATTTCTACGCCGCAGCCCAGTACTTTCAAAAGGTCAGTGATGATGTCATTGTTGAATATTTTGTTATAATCTGCTTTTAAGCAGTTCAAAATTTTCCCGCGGATGGGAATGATTGCCTGAAATTCCGCGTCACGCCCCAGCTTACATGCGCCCAGCGCGGAATCGCCCTCCACGATGTAGATTTCCCGGCGGGTTACATCTTTTGTCCGGCAGTTTACGAATTTTTCTACGCGGTTATTCATGTCCAAGTTGCCCGTCAGTTTTTTGCGAATGTTGATGCGCGTGTTTTCCGCCGTTTCCCGGCTGCGCTTGTTCGCTAAGACCTGCGCCGCAATTTTATCCGCATCCATTTTATTCTCAATAAAATAAATTTCCAGCTGCTGACGGAAAAATTCTGCCATGGCGTCCTGTATAAATTTATTTGTGATGGATTTTTTTGTCTGGTTTTCATAGCTGGTTACAGTGGAAAAGGAATTAATTACCAGTATCAGACCTGTCTCTTATACACATCTGACGCTGCCGACGACTCCTTACGTG
>CAMQRG010000150.1 GCA_947036475.1 uncultured Clostridia bacterium | reverse complement strand
CAGCTGAACAAAGACCTGAAAGCCATTATTGCCGGAGAACAGATTGAACTGCCGTATTACAATTTTGTAACCGGAAAACGCGAATATAACGGCGATTATTTGCAGCTGGGCGAAGGGGAGATTCTGGTGATGGAGGGCATTCATGGCCTGAACGACAGGCTGACGCCGGAAATTCCCGATGAAAATAAATTCAAAATTTTTATCAGCGCGCTGACACAGCTGAACATTGACGACCATAACCGCATTTCCACCTCAGACTGCCGTCTTATCCGCCGCATTGTGCGGGATTACCAGTTCCGCGGCAGGGACGCGCGCGGTACGATTGAAGCGTGGAATACAGTGACGCAGGGCGAAGAAGAAAATATTTTCCCCTTCCAGGAAAACGCGGACGCGGTGTTTAACTCCGCTACGCTGTATGAGCTGAACGTGCTGAAGCAATATGCCGAACCACAGCTGTTCCGCATAGATGACACGATGCCGGAAAATGTGACGGCAAAACGGCTGATTAAATTCCTGGGCTATTTCCTTGCCGCGACAGGGCAGGAAATCCCTAATAATTCTCTGATTAAGGAATTTGTGGGCGGGAGCTGCTTCAAGGTTTGACAAAATGCCGGTTTTCCGGTAGAATAAAGCGGGAGTAAGCTGGACAGCCGCGTCCCCATGGGGGATGAGGAAAGTCCGGGCTTCGCAGAGCAAGGGCGCCGGTTAACGGCCGGTAGAGGCGACTCTAAGGATAGTGCAACAGAAATAAACCGCCTGCGTCCGCAGGTAAGGGTGGAAAGGTGGGGTAAGAGCCCACCGTCCTGCCGGTAACGGCGGGAGCCATGTAAACCCCGCCCGAAGCAAGGCTGACAGGAACGTATGGGGCTGCTCGTCCCGTTCCGAAAAGGCCGCATGATGCTGTTGGCGACAACAGACCAAGACAGATGGCTGTCCACGACAGAACCCGGCTTACAGGCTTGCTCCTGTAAAAACAGTCCAGTGTATGGGCGTTGCCATAAGAAAATTTCATTTTTTGAAATGCGTGAAAAACCGGAATTTTTCAGAGCAGCTTCAATTTTTGGAAGAAATTTTCTCAGGCAGCAGCCGTTGGCGTTTGACTTAAGAAATCAATCTGCAAAGAAAAGTTGTTTTCCTAAGTCAAGCCGCCATATACTGGACTGTTTTTATGATGCAGCGGCATGTACCAGAGAGAAAAGGACACTCCAAAGAATTTGGAGTGTTAAAAAGGGCTGAAAATATGAAGTTTTTGAGAATACGCTCATTCTATTAGCACTCATTCAAAATGAGTGCTAATTTTTTCTTGACTTTTCCTTCTCCGGTGCTAAAATAAATAGCATAGACAATTAAAATCTAACGAAATTAACGGAACTGGAGGTTTTACTCATGCAGGAAAAAGGCAATCTTTCCATAAACAGTGAAAATTTTCTGCCGATTATCAAAAAATGGCTCTATACGGACAAGGACATCTTTATCCGAGAACTGGTATCCAATGCCTGCGATGCGGTAACAAAGCTGCAAAAGCTGTCCCTTATGGGTGAAGCGGAACTTGTGGAGAACGAGGTGTTTTCTATCAGGGTGGTATTGAATCAGGACGAAAAGACGCTGCAAATCATAGATAATGGCATTGGCATGACTGCCGACGAGGTTAAAAAATACATCAACCAGATCGCGTTTTCCGGTGCGACGGATTTCCTTGCGAAATTTCAGGAAAAAACGGAGCAGGAAAACGAAATCATCGGGCATTTCGGTCTGGGATTTTATTCCGCTTTTATGGTAGCCGACCGCGTGGAAATCGACACGCTTTCCTACCAGAACGGCGCACAGCCCGCGAAGTGGCTCTGCGAAGGCGGTATTGATTACGAGATGGAGGACGGCTCCCGCGAAATGCGCGGCACGACCATCACCCTGTATCTGGGCGAGGACGGGAAGGAATTTCTGGACGAATCCACGCTTTATGCCGCTCTGACGAAATACTGTGCGTTTATGCCTGTCCCGATTTTTGTGGATATTGTAAAGGAGGAAACAGAAGAAGAAAAGGCGGCCGAACGGAAAGCGGAAAATACGCTGCATGTTTCTGCGGAAGAAGCGGAAGGCATGACAAAGGCAGATGCGGTGGAAAAGCTGGAGGAACAGAAGGCAGAAGCGGAAAAAGCCGTTGCCGAGGAACCGAAGCCGCTCAACGACCCGTCCCCGCTCTGGCTGAAAAAGCCCGGAGACTGCACAGACGAGGACTATAAAGCGTTTTATCACAAAGTATTCCATGATTTTAATGACCCGCTGTTCTGGATACACCTGAATATGGATTATCCTTTCCGGCTGAAAGGTATCCTGTATTTCCCGAAGCTGGTGGAGCAGATGGACGTCATCGACGGCGAAATCAAGCTGTACTCCAATCAGGTTTACATTGCGGACAATGTAAAAGAAGTTGTCCCCGAATTCCTCCTTCTGCTCAAGGGTGTGCTGGACTGTCCGGATATGCCGCTGAATGTTTCCCGCAGTGCGCTGCAAAATGACGGCTATGTGGAAAAAATGAACAGCTATATCACAAAGAAAGTCGCGGACAAGCTGAATCAGCTTTTCAAAAACGACCGCTCTGGATACGAAGGCTTCTGGGACGATATCGGCATTTTTATCAAATATGGCTGCATGCGGGAAGAAAAGCTCTATGATAAGGTAAAAGATGCACTCCTGCTGAAAACGACGGACGGCGTATATGAAACCGTTGCGGAATATCTGGAAAAGAACAGGGAAAAGCACGAAAACAAGCTGTTCTTTGTTTCCGATGAGAACCAGCAGGCGCAGTATATCCGGCTGTTTCAGGAGCAGGGGCTGGAGGCGGCGATACTTTCCACGCCTGTGGACAAGCCTTTCGTATCCTTCCTGGAATATAAAAATCCGGGCGTAAAGGTGCAGCGCATCGACGCGGACATCTCCGACACATTACAGGAAAAAGACGAGGACGCAAGCGAAGCCAAAAAACAGGCGGCGGAATTTGAAGCGAACCAGATGCAGGATTTATTCCGCGAAGTTCTGGGAAATGACAAGCTGAAAGTGGAAATGGAAACGCTGAAAACGGACAAGGTTTCGGCAATGATACTGCTTTCGGAGGAATCCCGCCGCATGATGGAAATGATGGAGGCGTACGCGAAAAACGAGGAATTCAAGGCGATGTTCGCGGGGGCGAAGCCGGACGAAACGCTTGTCCTGAACCGGGGGAGCAAGCTGGTAACGAGCCTGCTGGCGATGGCCGGACAGGAGGAGAAGAAAGAGGACGTTTCTCTGCTCTGCCGCCAGCTTTACGATTTGGCGATGATGAGCCACCGTTCCCTGACCTCCGAAGAAATGACTGCCTTCCTTGACCGTAGCAACCTCCTGCTGGAAAAGCTGGCAGGGTACGAAAAGGAATAAAGCGAACTGAAAAGATAAATAAAGATATTGAGGACGCCGTCCTGTTCCCTGCGGGGAGCGGGACGGCGTCCTGCGTTTTAGGTGTGCGGTGTGGTTTTAGTAAAATTCGATGATCTGAAATTCAGCTTTTATCGCTAAAGAGCTTTGCTTATAACAGCTGACCTGTAAAGCTGTTTCAGTGACGACGGCGGTAAGGTGGGGAAGGCTCGCCCCCTCCTGTTGGATTCTGTGCGTGAGCACGATGCAGCGGGAAGGGTCTACCTCTCGTATCGGTATACTGGAAGTGACAACCCTGTTTTCTGCCTGTGCCACGTCAAGAATAGAAAAGACTACCCGTTGAATGGACTTAACGACCCGCACCCCATTCCCGTCTGTGCTGATAATCCCATGAAGCTGTTCCGAGGCGCCTGCGTTTTCCGATAACGCTTCGTCGATGATGTCCATATTCCCGTTGAAATCCGCCACATCATAATATTCTGAGTCCTCCGGTTTTTTCAGATGATAGTTTTCTGTAAATCCTGCCATTTGCATTCTCCTTTCGCTTTTTGCATTGCTTTATTTGATTTATTGATTTATAAGGAAAGGATAGCCGCAAAGGAATCTCAAAACGTCCCTGATTTTGGGCAGCAGAAAAAGCGGAAAACGAATTTTCCGCTTCGCCAGCCCCGTAGGTTTAATAGAACTCGATAATCCAGAAGCCGATGTTCACTATTGAACTGGGCGTTTTGCCGTTGAAATCAACGTGAAGGGTGTCGCTGCTAAGGCTGAAACTGAATCCTCCGATATATCCTGAATTATCGAATAGTCTGTAAGGCAGAACGATACAGCGCGAAGGTTCTACCAATGTATTCAGCGCGTAATCTTTAGAAGCGCTGGTTGTGCCGGAAATGGAGGCAGCCTGCCATTGTATGGACTTAATAATGCGCACGCCCATTCCATCTGAACTGATAAATCCGTTCAATTTTCCGAATACTGTATTCGGGACAGTGTCCTCAGGCAAGCCGATTTTATCCGAACTGCCCTCATTCTTTGCCAATGCTTCGTCGATGATGTCCATATTCTCATTGAAATCCGCCACATCGTAATATTCATCGTCCTCCGGTTTGATTAAATTGAAGTTTTCCGTATATTTTGCCATGTATCTTTCTCCTTTCGAGTCCAAAATTCTTATTTTCCTGCCGGCAGGACCAATATACTTTTCTGGAAATCTCATGCAGTATCATGTTGTCACAATACGTCAGAATCACAAAAAATGACAGATTTTAGGAGGAAACCTGTAATATTTCACGTTATGTTTCTGCAATATTGCAGTTATATTACAAATCATGAAAAACACTTGCCAAAAGGTGAAGCTGCTGATAAGATAAACGTGCAAAGTAAATTTGAGGTTTGAAGTAAAACTTTCATGAAACGGAACAATGCTAAACGGAAGGGACAGCGGCGGAACCCCTTGGATGGGTGTGTGGG
>CAMQRG010000149.1 GCA_947036475.1 uncultured Clostridia bacterium | reverse complement strand
GATAGCGTAGCGTCTCGTGGGCTCGGAGATGTGTATAAGAGACAGGTGCTGCCCATTGTGATACCATAAATGGGAACTGGCACAAACAGGAGGTGTTCTGGTGCATTTTGTCCAATCCAAAGGGATTCTGTCTGCAAACAACGGGATAAATTTATATCGCGGCTGTTCCCATGGCTGCATATACTGCGATTCCAGAAGTAAATGCTACCGTATGAATCACGACTTTGAAGATATTGAAGTGAAAGAAAACGCAGCCGTACTGCTCGAACAGGCTTTGCGGCGGAAACGCACAAAATGTATGCTGGGGACAGGCTCAATGACAGACCCCTATATTCCGCTTGAAGATACCATAGGCAGCTTCAGAAAAGCATTGCTTCTGGTACACCGGTATGGTTTCGGCATTACTCTGCATACCAAATCAAATCGGGTTCTGCGGGATTTGGAACTGCTTCAGGCTATCCATAACCAAAGCAAATGCGTAGTTCAGATGACGCTGACCACCTATGACGAAGCGTTATGCAGAAAGATTGAACCAAATGTATGCACCACAAAGGAACGCATTGAAGCATTGAAACAGCTGCGCGACGCAGGTATCCCGACTGTTGTGTGGCTCTCTCCAATTCTTCCTTTTATCAATGATACCCCTGAAAATATTTTGGCTATCCTGAACGACTGCGCAGACGCAGGTGTTTATGGTATCGTCTGCTTCGGAATGGGGCTCACGCTCCGCGAGGGAAACCGCGAATACTTTTACAGCCAGCTGGACAGACATTTTCCCGGAATGAAGGAAAAATACATTCAAACCTACGGACTTCGATATCAGGTTAACAGCCCGCAGAATAAACTGCTTATGAAATTGTTCCACAACACCTGTGAAAAAAACGGCATCGTCCATGATAATGAACAGATTTTTGCTTATCTGCGTACTTTTGAGGAAAAGCAGAAACAGTTAAGCCTGTTTTGAATTCTTTCTGCCATAGTTTTGGCAGAAGTCTTGCACTATTTTCAGTGACGTTGTTTTCCATACACAGAAATATTTTTATATCACCCATCTGCCGCCCTGACGGGTGGCTTTTTCTGTCTTTCTTTTTCTGTCTTTCTTTTCCTGCCCAAATATGGCACATCTTGTATATTGGGGCGAATCATAGCGCTTTTTCCCACATTATGCAGTATGGAATACTGCCCCGTATGCAAATTCGCCCTCTTTCGGCGGCAAGCGGCTTCGTTTCCGGGCGTTTTCCTTCTTTCTTTTCCGCCGTTTTTCCCGCTGCTTTGCGGTTTCGACAGTCACCCTTTGACACCCTCCGACACTGGCAATATTCCCCAAAGCAAAGAATGGGAGTTTATGCAAATTCACTGCATTTCTACACACAATTTGTCTGGCGAATGGCCCTTGTCACCCCTCTGTTTCTGTACTATAATCAACCTAAAAGCAAGGAATATCTGCATAATCATTCACAAAACTACAATCAAATTACAATCGGAGGGATTCATTTTGAGCCAAAATAAAATAAAAGTGCTGTTAGCAGATGATAATAAGGATTTTTGCGATGTCGTAGCCGGACACCTCAATCAACAGGAAGATATGTCTGTCATTTCTGTTGCTGTGGACGGCATTGACGCGATGAACAAAATACGCGATACCCGCCCTGACGTTGCCATCATCGACGGCATCATGCCGCGGTTGGACGGGCTTGGCGTGCTGGAACGCCTGCAAAAAAATGATGAGGAATACCGCCCCATCACTATCATACTTTCCGCACTGAGCCAGGATAAGGTCGTGCAGAAGGCTCTGGACCTGGGAGCGTCTTATTACATGGTTAAGCCTTTCGATATGGACGCACTCACACAGCGTATCCGCCAGCTGATGCAGGCGCAGCGTCCCATGCTGAAAACAGGGACGAATTTCCCCGCAGCGCAGAGCCTTTCCACGTCATACGACCTGGAAACGAAGGTCACAAATATCCTGCATGAAATCGGTGTACCCGCGCATATCCGCGGTTACCACTACATGCGCGAAGCCATCATCATGAGCGTAAACGACATGGACGTTCTGAATTATATTACAAAAGAGCTCTATCCCTCCATTGCAAAAAAATGCAACACTACGCCTTCCAGAGTGGAACGTGCTATTCGCCACGCCATCGAAGTGGCATGGAACCGCGGGAAAGTGGACGCTATCGACGCACTTTTTGGCTACACCGTCAATAACCACAAGGGTAAGCCGACCAATTCGGAATTTATCGCGCTGATTGCCGACAGACTGCGGCTGGAGCAGAAAGCAGGATAATGCTCACAGGTTCCAAAAGCCAAAAGGCTCCGGAATGTTTCCGGAGCCTTTTTCTGTCTGCTTTTATTTACAGTTTTTCTTTGAAAACGTCTACTTTGTCCGTCTTTTCCCAAGGCAGGTCTATGTCTGTTCTGCCGAAATGCCCGTAAGCCGCTACCTGCTTATAGATGGGTCTGCGCAGGTCAAAGTTCTTGATAATCGCCGCAGGACGCAGGTCAAAGTTTTCATGCACAAGTTTTGTAATTTCCTCGTCGGAAATCCTGCCCGTACCATAGGTATTCACCAGTATGGATACCGGCTTTGCCACGCCAATGGCATATGCCAGCTGTACTTCACATTTTTTCGCAATGCCGCTGGCAACGATATTCTTCGCAACATGTCTTGCGGCATAGCAAGCGGAACGGTCTACCTTTGTGGGGTCTTTGCCGCTGAACGCGCCGCCGCCATGCGCTGCGTAGCCGCCGTAAGTATCCACGATGATTTTCCGTCCTGTCAGGCCGCTGTCGCCCATCGGCCCGCCAATCACAAAACGTCCTGTCGGATTAATATAATATTTCGTATTTTCATCCAGCAGATTTGCGGGAATGACCTTTTTCACAACATGCTCAATGATATCTTTTTCAATTTGTTCATGCGTTGCTTCGGGGTCATGCTGTGTAGAAAGCACCACCGTATCCACGCGCACAGGCTTGTCGTCTACATATTCTACTGTCACCTGAGATTTACCATCGGGACGCAGATACTTCAACGTGCCGTTTTTGCGCACTTCTGTCAACCGCCTCGTCATTTTATGCGCCAGAGAAATCGGCAGAGGCATCAGCTCTTCCGTTTCATCGCAGGCAAAGCCGAACATCATGCCCTGGTCGCCCGCGCCTGTGTCAAATTCGCTGTCATCTTCGCCTTTTTTATGCTCCAATGCCTTATCCACGCCCAGCGCGATATCCGGCGACTGTCCATGGATAGAGGTAATGACAGCACATGTTTCGCTGTCAAAGCCGTATTTCGCACGATTGTAGCCAATTTCGTTCAATGTTTCGCGCACGATGCTCTCCACATCCACATACGCGCTTGTGCTGATTTCACCCATTACAAAGATAATGCCCGTTGTTGTAGCCGTTTCACACGCCACGCGCGCCTGCGGGTCTTTTGCCAGAAGCGCGTCCAAAACGCCGTCGGAAATCTGGTCACAAATCTTATCGGGATGCCCTTCTGTTACCGATTCTGATGTAAAAAGTCTTCTGCTCATGCTCATTCTCCTCCTGAAAGTCTATGTATTCTTTTAACCGTAAATAAAGCACAGGGAGAGATTCCACCCGAAAGCAAAAGAAAAAAAGCCTTCAGGGCTTTTTGCAAACATCTCATCTTCCGCCCTGCTACACGCAAAGCGGGGGAATTGGCACCGATGCGTTTCCGCCGGTTGCCGGGTTTCACAGGGCCCTGTCCCTCAACCACTCTTGATAAGTTCTTTATTTACTTGCGCCTATATCGTAGCAGAGAATTTCTCACCTGTCAACAGAAAATAAAAAATTATCCCACTCGAAAAAAATACTGCTGTGGTGTGGTTTCTGCAAAATCAGGTTGATATGGCAATCTCTGTGTATTATAATCAATTCAGTAAATCAGGATTTGATGGAAACGGCAGCAATTTGGAAAGCCTGACACAAGTATGGTTAACAGAAAGTATCTGAGAATTGGAACAGGAGGAATAAAATAGTGTTTGATGACTTTGATTTTACGAACTTTTGGGAAGATGATGCGTTTGCGCTGAGAGAATACGTCAATGAGCCGCCTTCCGATGAACTGATTGCCAGCATAGAACAGGAATTGGGTTACAAACTGCCAGCCTCCTATATTTGGCTGATGAAGCAGCATAATGGCGGTATCCCTTTCAATACCTGTTTCCCTACTGACTGTTCTACCAGCTGGGCAGACGACCATGTAGCTATCTCAGGAATTTTCGGTATTGGGCGGGAGAAAAAATATTCTTTATGCGGAAAGTTTGGAAGCCAGTTTATGATTGACGAATGGGGGTACCCCGCTATCGGAATAGCCATTTGTGACTGCCCCAGTGCCGGCCATGATATGATTTTTTTAGATTATCGGGAATGCGGCCCACAGGGGGAGCCTAAAGTAGTACATATCGACCAGGAATGTGATTACGAAATCACTCCTTTAGCAGATAGCTTTGAGAAATTTATTCGGGGTCTTGTAAACGATGATGATTTTGAATTTGAAGATTGAAAATTCCATATTTGAAAAATCACTTTATCGAATGCCACTGGGCAGCACCAATCCGAAAAGCGCAGGAGGATACTATGATTAGAGCATTAGAAAAATCCGATGTTGACAGAACCGCAGAAATCTGGCTGGATACCAATATTCGGGCACATAGCTTTATCCCCGCAGAATACTGGCAGGAGAACTTCAAGCCTGTACGGGAAATGCTTTTACAGGCGGAAGTTTATGTATACAAAGATGAGGCCCAAAACGAAATACAGGGCTTTATTGGTTTGGACGGCACGTATATCGCCGGAATTTTTGTCTGGCATACGGCTGTCTCTTATACACATCTGACGCTGCCGACGACTCCTTACGTGTA
>CAMQRG010000148.1 GCA_947036475.1 uncultured Clostridia bacterium | reverse complement strand
GATAGCGTAGCGTCTCGTGGGCTCGGAGATGTGTATAAGAGACAGGAAGAAGAACGGGAACGCCTGTCAGAACGGGCGTATGCGCTTGCGGAGGACTGCGCGTTTTACGGTGCGTTTTATGCGCAGTGTGTGGAAAGCACAGCGGCAGACGCGCATGAAGTATTTTTGGAAACGCCGCTGGCCTATAACTATTTTCGAGAAAACCTGCATCGTCTGGACTGCGCGGGGGTTTTGCGGTTTTATAAGCTGGCGGCAATCCACCATACCATCCGCATTGTGCGGAGACGCAAAAAGGATTTAGACTGGCAGGAAATGAAATCCGCGATGGAGCAGGTTTATGAAATGAATGGACAGGAACTGGAAATGGCAGAACTGCTGTATGGCTGTTCCGGTCTGTATCGAAGCGGGTTTTATGAGCTGTTCCACAAAACAACAGCGCGGTACTTATTTGGCGACAGGATACTGAGCGGTTTCTCATTTGCCTTTATCGGCAATTTCTGGTACAACTCATATAACGGCTTTATGGCGTCGTTCGGGGGATATGTACCGTTTCATGTAAGAATGAAAAGCGCGCTGTGACCCATGACATATAGGGGCGTTTTGTCTGAAATTTCCGGCAGGACGGCAAGCCCCATTCAGGAGCCTGCCGTCTTACGGGCGTTGCCATAAGAAAATTTTGTTGCCTGAAATATTGATATTTTTCGGAATGATTTCATTTAAGAAGAAATTTTTTCGGGCCGATTTTGCCGGAGGATTTTCGGTATTACAATAATACAGTTTTGCCCAGCGCGAAGGAATATAGACAGGTTTCCTTTACGGGCAGTCCGGTCGCCTGTTCCAGCGCGGTGCGGTAAAGTTTCAGCTGTACGGCGTAACGTTCCCGCAACGCCTGCGCGTCATATATTCTGTCGCTTTTATAATCAAGCAGGACAATAGAATTATCCTCCTCTGTAAAATAACAGTCAATAATTCCGTTTACAAGAATTTTGTCTGATACGTCAGCATATTCCTCGCCGAAATACAGTTCCCTGGGCTGCATCAGCATGGCGAATGGACGTTCTTTTTCAATTTGTTTTGCGGAGCGGAGCCGGGCCGCAATATCTGATACGAAAAACTGGCTCAATTCCTTTCTGCGCAGGGCAGCTGCTTCTTCTGCGGAAAGCCTGCCGCGCTCCACAAGTTCTGCCGCAAGCGTTTCGATTTCCGGCAGACTGTACATTTGCCGAAGGTCGGCTTCTTCCATGAAAATATGCATTGCCGTACCGATTTCTGCCGCTGTCAGCGCGGTTCCCTTCTGCTGTTTCGGCAGTTCCAGACGTGCCGTATTTGAAAGGATTTCTTCTGTCATTTCCGCCTGATATTTCCTCTTGACTTCAGAAATAGATATTTTTGCAGGCAACAGCGTTGCTTTTTCATGCGGGTACTGCCAGCCTAAAAGCTGGAACAATTCTTTTTTCTGCGGCGTCATTTCCGCGCTTTTTTCCCAGCTTTGGAAAAAGGCTTTTTGGTTTTCCGCTTTTTTCTGCTCCTGTACGGGCGCGGATAAAATCTTCTCTCGTGATAACAGGGATAAATGCCAGCGGGACGGCTCACAGGGGAATGTGCAGGGATCCTCCCAGCCGAAAGGACTCCACGACCTCCGGAGCTCCGCCTCCTGAGGATGGCGCAGGTAGGCGGGCATTATCCAGTCCAGATAGCAGGTTCCTTTTTTCAGGAAAGCGGCAGGCAGCTGCTCTGTTTTGCAGTTCGCGCGGTCAGTCCATTTTGCCAGTCCACCGAGCCATATATTATTTACCGCGCCCGTCAGTATCAATTTTTCTTTGGCACGCGTCAGCGCGACATACAGCACGCGTATCTCCTCTTCGCGGTTTTCCTGCCGTATTGCTTCGGTCAAAGCCCGCTTGGAAAGCGTATAGGATACCGTCCGCTTTTCCGGGTCGGTAAAATCTATGCCGATGCCCCATTTCTGGTGGAAAATAACGGGACTGCGCGCGTCCATATCGTTGAACTGTTTTCCCAAATCGGATACGAATACAACTGGAAATTCCAGCCCCTTGCTTTTATGTATCGTCATCACGCGCACCAAATTTTCACCTTCGCTTTGGAGTTTGGCAGCAGAGGCGGCTGCGTCCGCCGTTTTCATCTCATCCACGTAGCGTATAAAGTAAAACAGTCCTTTCCGGCGTCCTTTTTCATACTGCTCTGCTTTTTCCAGCAGAAGCCGCAGGTTTGCCTGACGAAGTGTTCCGCCTGCTGTTACGCTGAGGTAATCATAATAGCCGGTTTCCCGATAAAGCATCCGCAGAAGCTCCGGCAGGGAAAGGTCGCGCGCGGCTTTGCGCCAGCGTTCTAAATCCGCAAGGAAAGCCGAAAGCCTGCCGCGCAGGGTTTCGTCCTCCCCATCGCGCAGATAAGCAGTCACACAGTCGAAAAACAGCCCGTCTTTTCCGCCTTCCAGCCGGATTTGCACCAGTTCTTCCGCAGTCAGTCCGTAAACAGGGGAGTGAAGCACTGCCAGAAGCGGGATATCCTGCCTTGGGTTATCCAGAATGCAGAGAAATTGCAGCATCGTTTCCACCTCCGGCATATCAAAATAACCTTCAGCAGTTTCGGCATAATAGGGGATACCCTCCCTGCCGAATACATCGTCCAGCGCGCTGCCCCAGTTCTGGATACTGCGGAACAGCACTGCGATATCGCCATAGGCAAGCGGACGGTACGCGCCTGTTTTTTTATCCAGCACGCGGAAATCTGATTCCATCAGTTCGCGAATTTTTGCCGCGATTACTGTTGCCTCCAGCTGGCGGCGGTCTAATTCCGCAAGCTCCTCGGGCAAATCGACATCTTTCGTCTGTGCTGTTTCCAGCAGGAGGATTTCATTTTTTCCGCCGCAGAAACCATCGTCACAGGGCGGGAAAGCAGCCCCTGCATACAGCGCGGCATCAGCATCATAGGCAACGCCGCCGAAATCCTTCCGCATGATTTGGCGGAACAGGAAATTTACGCCGTCCAGTATGTTTTTGCGACTCCGGAAATTCTGAGAAAGCATGATTTTCCGTGTTTTTCCTCCTTCTTCTGCAGGGTAGGTTTCATATTTTTGCTGGAATAACTCCGGCATTGCGTGGCGGAACCGATAAATGCTCTGTTTGACGTCGCCCACCATGAAACGATTGTTTTCGCCTGTGCTTTCGCCCGAAACCGCTGTCAGTATCATTTCCTGTACAATATTACTGTCCTGATATTCGTCAATCATGATTTCGTCATATCGTCCACGCAGTTCTTCCGCTGCGGCAGTCGGGAGGACATGCTCCGGCGTGCTGCCCTCTGCGACAAGGATTTTCAGGCAGAAATGCTCATAATCGTTGAAATCCATAATCAGCTTTTCTTTTTTCGCCGCCGCGAACCGCTCTGCAAACAGCTTTGTCAGCCGTACAAAACTCTGCACGATGGGCGCAAGGCCGCGCAGAAGCTGTGCCTGCGTTTCCACACCATATCGGAAATAAGATTCCCGCAGCTTTTCAAGCGTTTTTTTGGCTTCACTGCGCAAATTCCCTATTTCTTTGGCAGTGTCTTTATCTTCACCACGGTAGGCGGGCAGACGGGCAAAATCAATGGCGGCAAAAGCCAGATACCAGCTTTTGAACGGGCCGGAAAGGGCGTTCCGCATGGCTTCTACGCGTTCCAGTTCTGTTTCAAGCCGCTCGTGATATCCCTCAAAACCGGAGAAGGAGGCAAGCTGTTCCGCTTGGCGCAGCAAATGCAGGGTGAAATCCAGCCCGTCGGAAACAGCCTCCCGAATCAGCGGGAACCAGACATAGTTGTCCACAGGCTCATCTTCCGCAAGGTTATACTGTGCGGCAAACCTGTCCAGAAGGATATCCGGCTCGGGGCTGCCCTGTGCAAAGGTATGCGCCTGCAATACAAATTCCCGCAGACGGCCGTCCCCTGTGGAGGGGGAAAAGGCTTCGAGCAGGTCAAAAAACCACTGGTTGGCTTCGTCTGCATAAAGTTCCTCAAGCAGATCGTCCATCACCTCCCGCTGCAAAAGCGTGATTTCGGAGGGGTCAGCGGTACGGGTCGCGGGGTCAATGGCAAGGATATGGTAATATTCGCGGATAACCTGTAAACAGAATGCGTGTATTGTCTTGATATCTGCCCGTGGCAGAAATGCAATCTGGTTCTGCAAATGCTGGTTATCCGGCTCTTTTTGCAGACGTTCGGAAATCGCCGCGCCAATGCGCTGGCTCATTTCCGAGGCGGCCGCCTTTGTAAACGTCACAACAAGCAGCCTGTCGATATCCTGTTTTTCCTCTGTAATGCGGGTGATGATGCGTTCTACCAGCACCGCTGTTTTGCCGCTGCCGGCTGCCGCGGAAATCAGCAGGTCGCACCCGCGCGCCGCGATTGCCTGTTTTTGCTGTTCTGTCCATCGGTTTGCCATGTCCTTCTCTCCTTTTGGCTGTTTTGTATGTCGTTATTATAGTATAAAATCAGAAGGAACTCAACAGAGAGAGCGTTTCTGCCGCAGAACAGGAATCGGGAAAATATGTTTTTGAATGATGTAGATATAGCTTTCTGCAAAGCTAAATTTTTGTCATCTGCAAAAATGAACAAATATTATCAGCAGTATTTGCAGTTATTTTATATAAGCTGACACTTGCATTTTAATCTATACTTTTGTAAACTGACAAAAGACGGCATATGGCAATAACAGGCAGTATGCCGGAAAGACTTATAAACAGCGGATTCATGCTGGAAAACAGGAGGGTTAAAGCATGACAGGCAAGAAAAAAGGTTCACATTCCAGTCAGGGAATGAAGCACAGCCTTAACGGGCGGATATTGAAAAATACTACTTTGAATATTTTACTGCTGGTAGTCATCAGCTGTATCGTCATGGCGTTTTCGAT
>CAMQRG010000147.1 GCA_947036475.1 uncultured Clostridia bacterium | reverse complement strand
TTTACATACTGATGGTTGCTCTCATCGGTACAACAGTAATGCTTGCTGAGTTCACACTCGGTCGTAAGACACAGAAAAACGCAATTGCGTCTTTCCGTGAACTGAACGCAAAATGGTCCTGGGCCGGCGGTCTGGGCGTTCTGACAGGTTTCATCATCCTTTGCTACTACTGTCAGGTTGGCGGCTGGACGATTAAATATATCGTTGGCTATATCACAGAATCTGCTACGATTTATGCTGACCCTATGACTTACTTCCTGAACATGCTGGGCGCAAATGGATTCCCTCTTCAGGGCGCAATCATTTACCCTCTGATTTTCCTGCTGCTGACAGCTTTCATTATCAGCCGCGGTGTTGCGGAAGGTATTGAGAAAATGAGTAAAGTTCTGATGCCCCTTCTGTTTGTTCTGCTTATCGGCCTGATGATTCGTGCCTGCACACTGCCCGGCGCGGACGTTGGTCTGAAGTACATGCTGACATTTGATGCTTCTACAATCGATGGCAATGCGTTCCTTGTTGCTCTGGGTCAGGCGTTCTTCTCTCTGTCCCTTGGTATGGGCGTTATGATTACATACGCGTCCTACCTGAGCAAAGATGACAACCTTGTTTCCAACACTGGTATCATCTGCGTACTGGATACTTGCGTTGCTCTGTTCGCGGGCTTCATGATTATCCCCGCTGTATTCGCAACTGGCATCGCTCCCGGTATGGGCGGCGGTTTCGCATTCGCAACACTGGCCGGCGTATTCCAGGCAATCCCCGGCGGTACAATCTTCGGTCTGCTGTTCTACTTCCTGCTGTTCTTTGCGGCAGTAACGTCATCGACTTCCATTCTGGAAGGTACAGTAGCATTCCTGACAGAAGAAAAAGGCTGGGAAAGAAAGAAAACACTGGTTATTGTATCTATCGTACTGTTCATTATCGGTATTTTCTACACATTCTCTCAGGCTGGTTTTATGGACATCAAGGGTGTATGGGTCAGCAAGAACGGCGTAGAATTCCCGATCTTCGGTGACTTCCTTGAATACCTGACAGACAGACTGCTCCTGCCTCTGGGCGCATTCTTCACGACTGTATTCGTAGGCTGGATCTGGGGCGTAGACAACGCTGTTAAGGAAGCAACTTCCGATGGCAAGTTCTCCTTCGCACTGGCTCCGCTGTGGAAAGTGCTGCTGAAATTCGTAGCACCTATCTGTATCATCGTTATCATCGTCGCTGGTATGGTTCTGGGTATGTCTATTTCCTAATCAGCAAAACGATATACGTAACTTGAGCAAAACTGCATAAACAGCTTTACAGACCGGAGGGGTTTCCCCTCCGGTTTTTCTGTAGCTTTTCCGCAAAAAATATTCGATGATGTTGATAAACACGTTCCTTTCTTATTGCACTCCCCTCTCGTTCGGAGTATACTACAAGTACATAACATATAAGTACTGGTATGCACTAAATGGAACGGTTTTACAAAGGAGGTATAAAGTATGAAAAAAATTGTAACCGCCCTGCTCTGCGCAGTCATGTGCCTGACGGCATTTACAGGCTGCTCCAAAACAGAACTGGGCTACCTGCAGATGTGTAGGGACATGATGGTAATGATGGAATCCTGCCAGATCAAAGGACAGACACAGTTTGACATGGACTTTGACACACTGCGCAGCTTTGCAGCAGCTATTGAAAACGAAACCGGCTCTATGGGCCTTACGGAAAGCATGGAGGACCTGACAGGCAGCCATTCCGTACTGCTTGACTACACCATGGATATGGACATAAACGCTCTGAATTACCGTTTGGATATGGCTATGACCTATCAGGATAAAAAATATGATCTGGGCGAAATGTATTTCGGTGTAACACATGGGCTGACCGTTTCTTCCGATACCCTGCTGGGAATCTATCGCCTTGCAAATGATATGACCGGCGGTGCGGACGGCAGCTATTTCTTCAGCAGTGAATTTGAACAGGCATTGGCGGAATCCCTTGGCAAACAGTACATCAGTCTTTACTCTCCCGATGAACTGCTACAGGAACTGCCCAGTGGTGGATTCGGCGATTTGTATGACACCGTATTCCAGTTCTACAAAGAAATGCTGGAAGGCTTTGAGAGCGACAAAACGCTGGTAAAGGAAATTTCCGGCGGCTACCTGATTGAAACGGACGGCAAAGCGGTTGCTCAGCTGGTTGGGAACCTTTTAGATTTCTTCGCAGAAAACCCTGAACAACTCCTGCTTGCAGCAGAAAATTATATGGCAGAAGTCGCTGAGCAGACTGGTGAAGCAGGCGCGGCAGATGAAATGCATGCCCTTTTTGCAGAGCTGAGCGGAGAAACAGCGGAAATTTCCGAAGCCCTGCACGAAAGCAGTGCGATGTGGAAGGAATTGATGCAGGAAAGCGCCGCCCACCTTATTTTTGACAATTTCCACTACCGTTACAGCATTACGCAGAATGGCAGCAAATATGTTTCCGAAAACGCATATGACATTACCTATAACGGCAAAAAAGCGATCAGTATAACAAGCAAAGAAACCCTTGCTAAAGCCTCTGCGTCCATCGCTTTCCCGAAAACCGGTCTGACACTGGATGATGTCAGTGCAAAGCTGGACGGCCTGACAGCGCAGTTCAATCCTGCTGTGGGCGCAGCACTGACCTGGGGCTTCGAGAGCACCGCAACGCAGTCTATGCTGGAAATTCGGCGGCAGGAGCCTGTGCCATTCCGCATCAACGGCAGCAGTTCTCTGGAGGATTTTGTTGTCCGCAATGGCAGAGCATATGCACCTCTGCGTGCTGTCTGCGATGCTCTGGGCGAAACCGTAACATGGAATAAAGCAGAACGCAAAGCGTATATTGCAAAAGATGGTAAAAACATCGCAATGGACGGAATTCTGGAAGGCGGAAAATCCTTCGTTGGCGTCCGCGAATTTGAAAAACTCGGCTATACCGTCAGCTACCGAAATGTTGACGGGCTAAAAGAAGCCGTTATCACAAAATAATCCCCCTTGGGATAAACCAGCGCCGGAGAGATTTAAAAATTTCTCCGGCGTTTTCTACAATCAGGAACAATCCCCTGTTTATCACACAAAACAGAATTGTGAATAACCATATCAGGTAAAACTGCAACAGATGTTCCCGCAAACTTCTGTGCGGAATCTTTCTGTTTCCATTTCCCACAGAAAAACCACTGTTTCCCTCTGATTCTTTGCGGATAATCTTTTAAGCCAAAACTCAAAGACCGGAAGAATCCAGGATACTGGATTCTTCCGGTCTTTTTCAACAGGCTTTCGCCCTGCCGCTTCTGCTGTCAGAGGGGCATGGAAGGGAGTTCTGCCCCTCCTTCAGCACAGCTATCTCAAAATATCCTCAAATTACAATCTGCTTTTCCCGATTAGGAAATAGACATACCCAGAACCATACCAGCGATGATAATAACAATGATACAGATGGGGGCAATGAATTTTACCAGAACCTTCCACAGCGGAGCCAGTGCGAAGGAGAACTTGCCATCGGAAGTTGCTTCCTTAACAGCGTTGTCTACGCCCCAGATCCAGCCTACGAATACAGTCGTGAAGAATGCGCCCAGAGGCAGGAGCAGTCTGTCTGTCAGGTATTCAAGGAAGTCACCGAAGATCGGGAATTCTACGCCGTTCTTGCTGACCCATACACCCTTGATGTCCATAAAACCAGCCTGAGAGAATGTGTAGAAAATACCGATAATGAACAGTACGATAGATACAATAACCAGAGTTTTCTTTCTTTCCCAGCCCTTTTCTTCCGTCAGGAACGCAACCGTACCTTCCAGAATGGAGGTCGAGGACGTTACTGCCGCAAAGAACAGCAGGAAGTAGAACAGCATACCGAAAATTGTACCGCCGGGGATAGACATAAATACGCCCGCCAGTGTTGCGAATGCGAAGCCGCCGCCCATACCGGGAGCAATACCCGTTGCGAATACAGCGGGGATAATCATGAAGCCTGCGAACAGAGCAACCAGCGTATCCAGCAGACAAACGATACCTGTATTGGAAACAAGGTTATCGTCCTTGCTCAAGTAAGAAGCATACGTAATCATAACACCCATACCAAGGGACAGAGAGAAGAATGCCTGACCCAGCGCAACAAGGAACGCATTACCGTTGATTGTAGATGCATCGAAAGTCAGCATGTATTTCAGGCCTTCATCCGCGCCGGGCAGTGTGCAGGCACGAATCATCAGACCAATCAGCAGGATAAACAGCAGAGGCATCAGAACTTTACTCATTTTCTCAATACCTTCCGCAACACCGCGGCTGATAATAAACGCTGTCAGCAGCAGGAAAATCAACGGATAAATGATTGCGCCCTGAAGGGGCATACCGTTCGCGCCCAGCATATTCAGGAAATATGCCATCGGGTCTGCGTATACAGTTTTTGCTTCTACGATGTAAGCAACGATGTACTTAATCGTCCAGCCGCCAACCTGGCAGTAATAGCAGAGAATAATAAAGCCTGTCAGAACGCCCAGACCGCCGGCCCAGGACCATTTTGCATTCAGTTCGCGGAAAGACGCAATTGCGTTTTTCTGTGTCTTACGGCCGAGCGTGAACTCAGCAAGCATTACTGTTGTACCGATGAGAGCAACCATCAGTATGTAAATTACAAGGAAAGCACCGCCGCCGCAGTTGTATGCTTTGCCGGGGAATTTCCAGATGTTGCCCAGACCAACAGCGGAGCCCGCCGCGGAAAGGATAAAGCCGAGTTTGGAGCCAAATTGACCACGGTTTTCAGTTGCAGTTGACATAGTATTCCTCCTTACATAAATAAATAGATGATAGCGTGAATTATATTCCAGACCTCTGCCGCAAAGCAAGAAGGCTCTTTACGGGAAGCCTGCCGTTCCAATTCCCTCCCTCCTGAAATATTCACCACTGCCGCAAAAAGCGGCGTTAGGCATACTGTCTCTTATACACATCTGACGCTGCCGACGACTCCTTACGTGTAGA
>CAMQRG010000146.1 GCA_947036475.1 uncultured Clostridia bacterium | reverse complement strand
AGCCCCTTTTTTCACAGCCGATACAGTTTTCATCTTTTGCCGCATCTGTTATGATGCCCTTTTCGCCGGAAAGCAATATCCGGCTGAAAAAATTTCCATGGGCAACCGTACTGCCAATTTCCTCCGCATAATTCCCCGTTCCCGCTACACGTATCAGCTCGCTGTCCACCACGGTAACATCGGATTCCAAAATAGAGGAAATCGCCTGCACATATGCCTGTATAAACGTCTGTATTTTCATCAAAGCCGTCAAATGTTTTCCTCCATTCTGCGCTCCCGCCAAATCTGAAACCTCATTTCATGAACAAAAGACCAGCAGCGCAGAATCTGTTTTACAGAAATGCCTGCGCTGCCAAAATTTCACTCTTTATCAATCAATGCTCCGGAATAATTTCTTCATGGAAGTGCTTTTCTTCCCTGTGTTCATTCAAAACGACCTGCGCAATATTCATAGCGTGGTCGGAAACACGTTCCAGATTACCCAGTAATTCAAGGAAATGGATACCCGCATTTACATTACATTCCGCATTAGACAGACGTTCAATATGGCCCGCACGCAGTTTTTTCTCCAGCGCGTCAACTTCGTCCTCCAATACAACTGTATTCTTCGCGTAGCTGATATCGTCAAGTTCCAACGCCTTCACTGCATTATCATAGCTGGCAAGCGTGGAATTTATCATTTCCCTCAACTCTTCCATTGCCGATACAGAGAAAATAATGCCTTCATTACTCATTTCCTCCGCCAGTTCGGCAATATTTTCCGCATGGTCGCCCACACGTTCCATATCGCTGATGGTATTCAGCAGAGATGTTACCGTTTCATTTTCTTTATCGTTGATTTGCAGCATGCACAGCTTAATCAGGTATTGAGAAACACCGTCGCAGACCCTGTCCACAACCGTTTCCCGCTGTCTGACGTCGGAAATCTTCTCCGGGGCCCTGTCCTCAAGCGTACTCAGGGCAAGCTCCAGATTTTCCCTTGCGATATGCCCCAGACGGATGGTTTCCAGCTTCGCCCCTTCCACAGCAAGGCTGGGGGTCTGAAGCATACGCTGGTCGAGATGCACCAGCTGGCCTTCGTCTGTTGTTTCCACTTCCGTAATGCCGTTGATACGCATTGCAAGCAGTATAATCCACTTGGAAAGCGGGATAAGCAGTAACGTTGTGCCAATATTAAACACCGTATGAATCGCACTGATTTGCGTCTGGTTGATAATTCCACCGCCGATGGAAGGGTCAACCCTCGTAAACATAAGCATCGCAAGCACGCTGAATATGATTGTACCAATCATGTTAAACATCAGATGCATATAACCAACGCATTTCGCATTTTTGCTCGCGCCGATACCGCTGAGGATTGCCGTTACACAGGTACCGATATTCTGACCCATGATAATGAACACCGCCGCGTTAAACGGCACAAGCCCTGAAGCAGCCAGCGAAAGCAGGATACCCTGCGAAGCAGAGGAACTCTGAATGATAGCCGTTACAGCTGCGCCAACCAGAATACCCAGGAAGGGATTCTGTCCCAATGTTACAAATGCGTCCCGAAAAACCTGTGAATCCTTCAAAGGAGAAACCGAATCGGACATCGTCCCGATGCCGATGAATAATATGCCAAAACCGATAATGATAGAAGCGACTTGTTTTTTCTTTACATTTTTGCCGACAATCATAATAACTACGCCGACCATCAGCGCAAGCGGTGCAAGCGTATCAGGGCTCAGCGCCTTTGCCCATTCCGCACTGGAAACCAGCCAGCCTGTTGCCGTTGTACCAATGTTTGCGCCCATGATGACTGTCATCGCCTGTGCCAGATTCATCAGCCCGGCATTTACGAAACCGACGACCATGACTGTTGTAGCCGAAGAACTCTGCACGATAGCCGTTACCAATGCGCCCAGCGCGATTCCCATGAATTTGTTCTGTGTCAGCGCCGCCAAAATACTCTTCATTTTGGAACCTGCGGCGTTCTGCAAGCCCTGCGCCATAATGTTCATGCCGTAAATAAACAGCGCAAGCCCCCCGATAAATGGAATGATAATTTCTGAATACATATTCTCCTCCGATCTTTATACTGTCCTTTTCATTCCGAAACACGAAGCGGAAGTGTCAAAGCCTTCCAATTCTCCAGTATTAAGAATACCATAAAGACCCGTCCGCCGCAATCGCATTTCGACAATTTTATTTCATTTTAACAATATTCTAAACAGTATACGTCTCGTTTTCCTTATGCTCCGTTGCTTTTCTCGGGAAGGATAAACCCGCCTCCGGCAACATTCTCTCCGTCATACAGTACAAGCGACTGCCCCGGCGTAACCGCGCGCTGCGGCTCATCAAACACACATTCCAGCATATCGCCCTCTGCTTTCCGCACCGTACACCATGCCGCCCTGTGCGCATAGCGCAGCTTTCCCATAAAACGTGCGCCTTCCTCAAAATGTTCCACAGCCATATATGCAACGCTCCCAATCCGCACCTCGCGACGAAACAGCGTTTCATTTTCACAAAGTACGACTCTGTTCGTTTCCGTGCACAGGCTATGCACATACATCGGCTTTCCAAAGGCAATCCCAAGCCCTTTCCTCTGCCCTACGGTATAATGCAGCAGCCCCTTGTGCCTGCCTAAAACATTCCCTTCCAAGTCTACGAAATCCCCTTCTGCATTCCTCCCGTCCTCGGGGTTTTCCCGCAAAATAAAGCCTGCATAATCCCCGTCAGGAATAAAGCAGATATCCTGACTTTCGCCCTTCTCTGCCGTATATCCGTCGATTTCGGCAGCAATCCTGCGCACTTCGTCCTTTGTGTATTCCCCAAGCGGCAGGAGCATCGCCGCAAGCTGTTCCTGCGTGAGCCTGTAAAGCGCGTATGTCTGGTCTTTTGCTGCCGTTGCAGAGTTTCGTATGGCATATCTGCCTGTTGCCGGGTGCTTTTCAATTCTGGCGTAATGCCCAGTGGCAAAATACGCTGCCCCCTCCGCCTTTGCCATTTCCAATAACGCCTGTTCCTTTATCATGGGATTGCATACAACACAGGGATTCGGCGTCAGACCGTTCCGGTAGCTTTCCATAAAAGGCTCTATCACACAATCCCGAAAACGTTTTGACACATCCAGCACTTTATGGCGAACGCCCAGCTTCTCAGCAATCCGCGCCGCATCTTTTACGGCCTGTCCGCTTTCGGCTCCCTGCCAGAGTCCCAGCGTCACGCCGACAACCTCATAGCCCTGCCTTTTCAACAGGAGAGCGGCGGCTGTGCTGTCCACCCCGCCGGACATTCCAACGATTACTTTTCCTTTTTCCATATCAATGTTTCCTTTCCAGACAGCTCCGACAGAGCTGCAACTTTTCCCGAAGCTCCCGGCGGCGTTCCCTGCGCAGCAGTTTCCTGATATATGCAAAGGTCGCCTCCTCGCCTTCCACTGCCAGCATTTTCAGCAGCCTTTCCAAAAGCATGCGCGAATCCTCATGCAGCAGTTTCCCCACGCGAATGCTTCGTTTATGATATTCCCATGGGCTTGCGTCGGTATACTTTTCCTTTTGATACGTACGGCAGGCCGCAATACGGTCAATGAACATTTCCACCACATAACGCACAGGCATTTTCATTCCGCCGAGCAGTTCATCTCTGTCCAGTGTATAATCAATCCAGTATTCAAAATGGTGCCTGTTCCTGCCTTTGTGGTGCAGCCAGGAACGGGAAAGACCTGTTGCTTCGCGTTCCGCGGTATTCGGGCTGCGGTTGCCCTGATAATATTTTGCGCCAACAAGAAATTCTGTCGGGCTGTACTTGGATAAATCATGCAGAAGCCCCTGCCGGTAAAGCCCGACCTTAAAACAGCCCTGCCGAACCAGATGTCTGTGATATGTAACCGTTTTGAAATGCTCCCAGAATTTTTCCCTCATATTGCCCTCCTGTTTTGCGGCTCCTGCAAAAAAACGGCCGGCGTCTGTTTTTCTACCGACTGCCCGCCGCTTTTGCCACATTATGCTCTGAAATTATTTAATCAGTTTAGAGATTGCTTTGAAATGCAGTGAGCCCGCGCCCTTTACCAGCTCAAACAATGCAGTTTCGCATGTCGTCACTAACGCACCCTCCTGAACAGCGCGCTCAATGCCGAAATCCCTGTTGTAATTTTTTCTGGAGCCAACGCAGTCCGCCACGATGAATACGCGGAAGCCGCCCTGTGCCAAATCAATAATGGTCTGCAATACGCAGATATGCGTTTCCGCACCGCAGATGAGCAATGTACTTTTGCCCTGCGCCTTCAGCCATTCTACAAATTCCTTGCTGCCCAGCGCGCTGAAAGAAGTTTTATCCATCGGCGTAAATTCGCCCAGAGCCTCTTTCATTGCCGGAACGGTATCGCCCAGACCCTTTGTATACTGCTGTGTTACAGCGACAGGCACGCCAATCTCCCGCAGTCCTTTTGCTAAGATCGCCGCCTTTGCTATGATTTCGTCTTTCCCTTCGATAGCGGGCATGAGTTTCTCCTGAAAATCAATAAATACCGCCGCTGTATCTTCCGCAAATATTCTCATCTGTGATCCTCCTAATATTTTATTGAAAATACTGAGGGTTCCCTCTCATTTCCAGTTCATATTTTATCGTAATTTTGCGGAATTGTCTATCTATTCTACATATATTTTCGCATATTTTGCAGCGCGCTTTTTTCCAGACGGGAAACCTGTGCCTGACTGATGCCGATTTCTGTGCTGACCTCCGTCTGCGTTTTCCCCTCGAAAAAACGGAGAGAAACAATTTTCTTTTCCCTCTCCGAAAGGTGATGCATCGCCTCACTCAGCGAAATATTTTCCAGCCATAGTCTGTCCCCGTTCTTTTCATCGCTGACCTGATCCATCACGAAAAGCGTATCCCCGCCATCGTGATAAATTGGCTCAAAAAGTGAAACCGGGTCCTGTATCGCGTCCAGCGCCATCACCACGTTTTCCCGCGTCAGCCCCATCTCCTTCGCAATTTCCTCCGCC
>CAMQRG010000145.1 GCA_947036475.1 uncultured Clostridia bacterium | reverse complement strand
TCGTTTCCCGAACCCTTCCGCGATACAAAAATAGGTTTTTGACAGTCTGAAATGCGGGGAGTATCCCGCCTTTTTTAATCTCAAATGTTTTTGTAAGGAAAAACAAATGAATTTCTGCTTTTTTCCTGAAAAAATCCCGAAAATCTGAGCTTTTCCAGTGCAGCCGGAAGGTTTGGGGTTCTGTACGGCAGATGGAGCCGCCTGCTGTGAAAGCGGACAGGCGGAGCGTTTCCCGAATGGAATCCGCAAAGTATTTTGTGAAGATTTTGGACAGGAATTGGAGGAATTGGCATGAAGAAACGGGAAATATTGCTCAGCGCAATGCTGACGGGGGTTTTACTGGCAGGCTGCGGCAACAGCGGAACGAAAGAAACTGTGGAGCCGGCGAACGGGGCGCAGGAAACACAGATTGAGAATCAGATAGAAAATGAGGATAATGTTCAGAACGAAGACATAAAAGAAACAGCGGAACGGATACAGAAAAGCTATGATATCTGTGGTTTCATTCGGGAAATCGGCGACGGAAAGGTTGTTTTGGACGCGGTGGAATTTATTACGCCTGCGGATACGGAAAGAATGGCTGAGCTGGGGCTGACCAAGGCAGATTTTCCGAACGGGTATTATATCCATAATGAGGACGAAAATACAGATGAATATACATTGTCGGAGAATACAGAATATCGTTTCATAGACTGGAACAGGAACTTTGCAGAAGATGACACTGAGGACCTGAAAATATCCACAAAGGACAGCGGCGTTTTTGAGGAGTATCTGAAGCCTTATCTGGAAAATGAGTCAAAAATTCCGTTTTTCTTTGAACTCGACGGGAATCAGGTAAGCAGTATTACGGAAGAAGAACTGACCTCTATGTAAGAGTCTGAACGGGCATAGAGACATACGGCGGGCATTGTGCCGGAAAGGCGCAGATTTAAGGGATTTTTTCATGGAAAAGACAGAAATTTTTTTTGTTTCTCCTTGCAAAGACATTTGGGATATGGTACACTATAAAGGCTGTAAAACCAAGACTCGGTTTCTGGACGCTCCAGCCATTACTTAGTCTTTGGGGTTTCGGAGAAAAATGATTGAATTTTAAGGAGGAAAACAAAATGGCAGCAATCAACAAACAGGAAATTATTGAGAAATTTGGAAGAACACCGAACGATACTGGTTCCCCCGAAGTGCAAATTGCGCTCCTGACAGCAAGAATCACAATGCTGACAGACCATCTGAAAATGCACAAGAAAGACCACCACAGCAGACGTGGTCTGTTGAAGATGGTAGGCCAGAGAAGAGGCCTGCTGAACTATCTGAAGGAAATGGATATCGAAAGATACCGTGCAATCGTTGCAGAACTTGGTCTGAGAAAGTAAGAAAACCAAACGGTCAAAAAGGCCGGCGGATAAAGAAAAGGGAGGGTATTCCTCTCTTTTCTTCTATCAAACGAAAATGGAAAAAGATGACAGAGAAAAGAAGGCACTATAGATTTCCATCTGTGTCCACAAATGAGAGGGTGTGGACAAAGCTGAAGATCTATGGTGCGAAAAACAGAAAAGGAGAAAAATTTATGTTTAGAAGCTATTCCATGGATTTGGCAGGAAGAACATTAACGGCGGAAATTGGCAGGGTGGCAGAACAGGCGAACGGCGCGGCACTGATGCGCTACGGCGATACGACGGTGCTTGTGACGGCTACGGCATCTGACAAGCCCAGAGAAGGAATTGATTTCTTCCCTTTGAGCATTGACTACGAAGAAAGACTGTATTCCGTAGGTAAAATTCCCGGCGGGTTCATTAAGAGAGAGGGCCGCCCTTCTGAGAAAGCTGTGCTGACAGCAAGATGCATTGACAGGCCGCTGCGCCCGCTGTTCCCGAAGGATTACCGAAATGATGTGGCAATCGTGGCGACAGTTATGTCCGTTGACCAGGACTGCTCTCCGGAGGTGCTGGCTATGATTGGTGCGTCGCTTGCGCTGAACATTTCTGACATTCCGTTTACTGACCCTGTTTCTTCCGTAAATATCGGCTGCTGCGATGGGCAGCTGGTTGTAAACCCGACGGCGGAACAGAGGGAAAACACACGCCTTTCCCTGACGGTTTCCTCCAAGGAGGACAAAGTCATGATGATTGAGGCGGGTGCGGACGAAATCCCCGACGCGCTGATGATGGAGGCAATCCATCTGGCGTTTGATACAAATTTGCAGGTTGTAAAGTTTATTCAGGAAATTACGGCAAAGGAAGGCAAGGAAAAGGCTCCTTATACAGAGCATGTGATTCCGGAAGATGCGTATAAACTTGTGACGGAATACCTGACAGATGCGCGTATGGAAGAAGCTGTTTTTGCGGAACTGAAGCAGGAACGCGATGCACAGATTAAGGCTTTGACAGAGGACGCGGCTGAGGCTTTGACAGAAAAGCTGGCCGAGATGATGGGCGAAGAAACAGATATCCCGACGCTTTTAGATGAAATCATATATAAATTTGAGAAAATGACAGTGCGCCGCATGATACTGCGGGAGCATAAACGCCCGGACGGCAGAGGCATTGAAGAGATCCGCCCGCTTTCCGCGGAGGTAGACGTTCTGCCGCGCGTACATGGCTCCGCGCTGTTCTCCAGAGGACAGACACAGGCTTTGACGGTGACAACGCTGGGCGCGGTCAGCGAAGGCCAGAGACTGGACGGGCTGGACGCGAACGAAACAGGCAAGCGTTATATTCATCACTACAATTTCCCCGGCTTCTCTGTGGGTGAGGCAAAAACTTCCAGAGGCCCCGGACGCCGCGAGATTGGGCATGGCGCGCTGGGCGAACGCGCACTGCTGCCGGTTATCCCCAGCGAGGAGGAATTCCCGTATTCCATCCGTCTGGTTTCTGATATCCTCAGTTCTAACGGCTCAACTTCTCAGGCTTCTATCTGCGGCTCTACGCTCAGCCTGATGGCGGCAGGCGTGCCCATTAAACGTCCCGTTGCGGGTATTTCCGTTGGTCTGGTAACAGGGGATTCCGATGACGATTTCATTGAAATTACGGATATTCAAGGCGTTGAGGACTTCTTTGGCGACATGGACTTTAAGGTTGCCGGCACAAGCGAAGGCATTACGGCTATCCAGATGGATATGAAGATAAAAGGTCTGACATTTGAGATGATTGAGCAGGCGTTTGCACAGACGGGACGCGCGCGGGAATATATCCTGAACGAAGTTATGCTGAAAGCAATTGCAGAGCCGAGAAAGGAACTTTCCCCGTATGCACCGAAGATTGCGACCATGCAGATCGACGTGGACAAGATTGCGGAGGTCATTGGCACAAGAGGCAAGGTGATCAAGAAGATTGTGGAGGAAACCAACTGCGAAATCGACACAGAGGACGACGGCACAATCTACATCAAGGGCATCGACCCGAAGGATATGCAGCGGGCGATTGACATGATTACAGCGATTGTGAGCGACCCTGAGCCGGGGACGATTTACAAAGGCACAATCACGCGGCTGATGGCGTTTGGTGCGTTTGTGGAAATCGCGCCGGGCAAGGAAGGGTTGATTCACATTTCCAAAATCTCCAACAAACGTGTAGTGAAGGTGGAGGACGTGCTGACGGTCGGCGACAGCGTGATGGTGAAGCTGATGGAGATTGACAAGCAGGGGCGCTTGAACTTCTCCATGAAGGACGCGGCGGAGACGGAAGCGTAAACGGATTCGGAAACGAAAAACATCAGATTTGTACAGCAGGGCTGTTCTGCGGGGAGTGTCCCTGCGGACAGCCCTTTTTTTGGAAAGAGAAAAGACCTTGGGGCTCTGCCCCAAACCCCGCAAGGGGCACGCCCCTTGACCCGATTGTGCCGCAAACTGCGTTTGCGGCAGGGGAGAGGGAGAGAAGAATAAAAGGTCAGGAAGGGGAGAGGGAAGTGGAACGAAAAAAGAAATGGCTGGCGGCAGGCATACTGTTAGTAATTGTGTTTTTATGCAGGGCGGCATATCTGGGGCAGACGGTGCCGCTGATAGAATGCGATGAGAAAAGCAGAATAACTCGTGTAGTGGTTTACTGGGAGAAATGGCCGAAAGGCTGGGAAGATGTGACGGAACGGATTGACGGGGACAAGGTGTTGGAACTGCTGGAGGCACGCCAGCGGAAAAGGGGACGTTCCGGAAAAAAGTCGTACATCACAATAGACAATGATACGAGGATTGAAATTCGGGGCGAGGACAAGAATGGCGAATTTGAGATTTTTGTAGGAAAGTGGCATAAATTCTGCCGGAATGCGAGCAGAAGGCAGGTGAATTACTGGATATTGGAAGAAGATGCGCTTCGGGAGGAAGTTTTTGCGTTGATAGACGGGGAGGCAGAAGGAGGCGGGAGGTATGGAGAGCAAAAAGAAATGGATTTGGATTAGTGCGGCGATAGTGGCGGCGGTTTTGGGGTGGAATATGTATCAGAGTCAGGGTGTGCCGATTATTGAGAAGGGTTCGTTGAGAGAGATTATTTATGTGCGGGATTATCGGCAGGGATACGAGGATATGGCAGATGTGACGGAACGGATTGACGGGGAAAAGCTGGAGGAACTGTTGGAAACCTATCAGCGGAGAAGGGGCGGGCCCTCAATCACATCTGTTTGGCTGGGAGATGTGCAGATTGATATGTTTATCAGGACAATAGACGATTCCTATGAGGTGATATTGGGGAACGAAAATCACGTCAGCGATGGCAGAAAGCAGTATGAGATTATTGACAGCGATGCACTTCTGACGGAAATCCTTGCGTTGATTGACGAATAGGGAAAGAACAGGAATAAACTTTCCGGAAAGAAGAAAACTATATTTATATATCCGGCACACGAAGGTGTGCCGGCAAAACGGGTCAAGGGGCGTTGCCCCTTGTGGGTGTTTGAGGGCAAAGCCCTCAAGATTTTGACCTTAAAAACAGGAGAGATGACATGGTTATTATTCGGACATTGAAAAACGGCATACGAGTTGCGGTGGCGGAAATCCCCGATGTAAGGAGCATTTCTTTCGGCATTTGGG